>JAANXD010000001.1 GCA_018263435.1 Candidatus Scalindua arabica
GACGCTTATTGCAGAGTTCAGGTTTGAGGTCTTTTAGTACCTCTTCCAATGTGTAATGTGCCTGACCGCCTTTTAATAATTCGATTAAGTCTTTCCGTGAAGCCTTGTCATTCATGGTTATTTACTTTTAATAAATTGTACTTTGGAAATCAAGGGAATGTTTAAACCTGATGCTAGATTTAAGTTTATGTGAAACTGTTTTCCACTCTTTATTTATCTGTTTCGGCTTGAAAATCTTTTGTTAATTATGTAACATTGCCGAAAATGAGTAAAAAAATAATAGTAATTATCCTGTTACCGCTGTTTCTCTTTGCCTGTGTTGCGCTTAAACCTGTAGAAAAGTTGACGGATGAGGAGCTGGCAGATAGGTATGATAAGATTGACCTTCAAATTTATATGGTGAAACGTGCCGCCTCAAAAGATAATCCGGCAAAGTATCCCAGTGGATCTGGAAGTTCGGGAAGTGGTTATAGCAACGGTGATATTAAGAAGATAAAAAAGCTTGAAGCAAATCTTGAGGTAGTAAGACAAGAGCTTATCAAAAGAGGTTATATCCCTTAATGCAATAAGCTGTGGCCGAAACAACAACTCATACCTGAAAAAGTTTCTACCCATATGGACCCTTTGCCGTTTTGCACAATTCTAGGATTAATCAACGAGAATATTAAGTTTGTCCTTGAATTCCAAAGCTACGCCCAATTTGTTACCATGATTGGTGACTTCTCTTATATCATTTCTGACAACTAGTCCTCTTCCAGAAAGCTTGAGCTTTGTTTCGTAGTCACCGGTAGTGGCAGTGGTTATTAGAAATGGAATTATTGTCCCGGGAGAGTATGTATTCATCCCTGGTGTTAAGGTTCTTAATTGAGTTTTTAAAACTATCCGGTAAAGTCAGGCTTCCTAACTCTACTACTTTCACCTTTACGTGAGGAAAGAAGCTGATTATCCTCAGGTTGTTATTGTCAAGTTCCTTCTTGATTGGATCAATACAATCCTTTGAGTAGAATGCATGTAACGGTTCCAGGCCTCTTTCGCTTTTTGGGACTACAACATCATACTCTTTTGTAAAACTTTTAAGATGTTTTATCAGTCCTGATTCGACAAAAGGCATATCACATGCAAGCATAAAGGTGCTGGCGCTGCCTGAGTTGACGAGGCTGGTGTATATTCCGCATAGCGGTCCTTTTTCCGGATAGATATCCTTGAAAACAGGCAGGTTCAGATACTCATACTCTGATGGTGTATTGGCGGAGATAAGAATCTCATCAAACATTTCTCTGAGTAAGTCTATTTGTCGTTCTATGAACGCCTTGCCCTTAAGTTTAAGAAACGCCTTGTTGGAACCCATTCTACTACTCTTACCGCCAGCAAGAATTACTGCAGTCATAAATTCCACCTTTTTGAGATTTAAATAACTGAACGTTATAATAAAAAAGGATGTGTTCTGCTTAATCCATACTATAGATCATCCGCACGTATCATACAGAAAATACCTTTGTAAGATCATACCAGTAGTCATCAACTGTTTTATAGTGTCCCATTACCTCTTTCAGCTCTATGGATATGATTTTATTTCCCCTCAAAACGACAATCTTTCCAGATTCGCCTTTATGTATCAATTCCATTGCGGCTATACCAAAGCGGGTACTCAACACCCGGTCGAAGGCAGTAGGGGTGCCTCCCCTCTGGGTATGACCTAGCACTGTGCATCGGGTCTCGAAACCGGTACGTTCTTCAATCATCTTAGCAAGTACTGAACCTATTCCTCCCAGCATTACATGTCCATAGGCGTCTTTTTTAGTACTTTGAAGAACAAACCCGCTTTCTTCATTGTCTTTAACAGGCAGCTTTATGCCTTCTGATACGACTACAATACTGAAGTTTCTGCCGCGCTTGTGCCGCTTTCTGATTGTTTCATAAACTTCATCCATATCAACAGGTTTTTCCGGTATCAGAATAATGTCAGCACCTCCGGCAATGCCTGCAAACATAGCGATCCATCCTGTATGTCTCCCCATAACCTCTACTACCATCACTCTGTTGTGTGATTCTGCAGTCGTGTGGAGTCTGTCTATAGCTTCTGTTGCTATATTTACGGCGGTATCAAAACCAAATGTATAATCAGTACCCGGTAAATCGTTATCTATAGTTTTAGGGATTCCAACAACGTTGACGCCCATTTCAGACAACTTGAATGCAGCACCCTGAGTGTCTTCTCCTCCTATAGATACAATAGCATGCAGGTCGAGCTTCTTTATATTTTCCAGGATACGTTCCGGATCCCCTTTGTTGTCTTTTCCAAAAGGGTTTGTTCTGCTCGTACCAATTATAGTACCTCCCCTGTAAAGTATTCCGGCAGTACTATTCATATCAAGTTCTTTTATGTTTCCATCTATTAAACCTTTCCATCCTTCCAATATTCCATACATTTTATAACGGTAGTCTATTATGCCTTTTCTGACAACTGCACGAATTGTTGCATTTAGTCCAGGGCAGTCACCGCCTCCTGTTAAAACACCAATCTTTTTCATAGATGTATCCTCCATTTTCTTACGTTAAGAATGGGTTGTGTTCTCTTTCGCTTTCTATTGTTGTTGAAGGGCCATGTCCGGGATATACTATAGTACTGTCACCCAGAGGGAAAAGCCTTTCCTTTATTGAATTTATCAACGTTTCGTACGAACCACCCGGTAAGTCTGTCCTGCCTATCGAGCTGGCGAACATGGTATCTCCAACAAAGACACTATTATCTATGTGGTAGCAGACACCGCCTGGTGAATGTCCGGGTGTATGAATAACATTAATAATCTTGTCACCCAAAGAAATCTTGTCTCCATCATTGACAAATTTATTAATATCCGGTTTTGGAATGGGGCTAAGCCCAAAAGCAGTAGCTTGTTCACTGGCATTTTCAACAAGAAATGAATCTCCTTTATGAAGGAGGAACTCTATCTTGAAATGCTCCTGTATAGTTTTCACACCGCCTATATGGTCAAAATGTGCATGAGTATTTATGATAAATTCCGGGCGGAGGCCTTCATTGTCTATGGCTTGAATAATTTCATCTGCATTATCACCCGGGTCGATAATAGCTGCCATTTTTGTATCTTCGCATCCCAATATGTAACAGTTTACATCTAATGGGCCGACTACAACATTTTTGATTATCATTGTACCGTTCTTGAAAAGGATTCTGAAAAAGTAAGAATATTTATTTTAAGCATAAATGTTGTATTTGTACAACTTATAAATCCTATATTCTTACTGCATTTACTATGCATTATTTCACATTTTTAATTGCATCTCTAATCATATCCTTAGAGGGGTAATCTGACTTCCTGCCATCGATTGAATATAAACGGCTTCTTAAGGCATAATCTTTAATGTCTTTGATATTAGATTCTATGTCTTTCCCATTGATTCTCACTGTGGGAGAACCGGTAAAATGTAACTGACGCGCATCTTCCGGTGTCTCAATTAGGATTAAACTTATTTTAGCATCAATAGCCTCTTCCGCAATAACCTCTTTAATATGCCTTGCGGTGGGTATGACTCCGGGACAGCCTTCAATAAAGAAGATGCCTATTTTAGCCACTCTTCTCGGGGTCTGTGTTATCGTAACCAGTATTTCGCCATTATTGTCTTTGAATCCTTTTCCAAATGCGCTTAACAAGTCATCGTTAATGGTTAAATATAAGTAACTTCCCCCCTCGTCAGGCCTGACATTATCTGAACCTGACAGTCCCATTGATATGACCCGACCTTCTCCCGTTTTGCCAAGCAGCATGCCTATATCTTCTCCCGGTAAGGCGTAGCTCCGCAATGCAGGTACAGGTATTCCATCGGCACTATGACCTTCAGGGAACATTGCAGTATTAAAGCTCCAGTAATCATCCTCTTTTACCTGCCACTTAAGAGTATGATCCTCCTTCAAGATTATGTCTGTTATTTGCCACGCCTCGTTCGCGTGAACTACAGCAACTTCCGCAAGGATTTCCTTTTGGTTGTTTATTGTAAATATGGGGAAAACCAGAATTACAAAGACAACAATAATTATTAATTTTTTCATGTTGATTTAATAATTTTGCCTAAGATTATGTGAAGAAATATTGTACTGGGGTTTGTTAATTATTTCAAAGATTACTTGAGGAAATCCGTCAGGCAGGCATTTAAATATCCGTCATACTTTAATCTTGTCCTTCCATCAACAAAGCCGGGCGTTATATGTTTATAGAATTCATCTTCTTTACGGCTGTTATTGCATATATCGTCGTTCCAATCTATGTTTAATGTTAACAGATCTAAAGTGAGATATCTCAGAAGTCGAGATATCTCGGAGACCGGATCGTACAGGAATTTGCTATTTAGTACCACCTTTGTTTTCCTGGATGGAGCGTACCCCAGTGCAGGACCTGCAATTCCGTAAATCTTTTCTACCTTAATACCATCATCATTGAGAATCCTCGCTGTTGCAATACTTCTTTGAACACCTCCGCTATGTCCACTTAAGTGTATAGAATCACCAGGGTTTACATCATATTTAGAGATAATCTCTGCTGCCATATCGTAAGCATAACCATGTGATATGTTAAACAATGCCCAGAAAACGTCAATGCCGCTTCCATATCTATAGGGTATTACTTTTACAAGGGAGTTGTTAGTGTTTGTTCGATTTGTCTTTTCCGGATTGGTACTGCCAGGCCGACTGGTAGGCATATCTGACGGATACCCTTGTGCTGGGGAGTTTGTTAAATAATGAACCCACAGATCCATATTCTGGGCAGAGTCATCACCACCATAAATACCCCTTGTCAAAAACAGCTTATTTGCAGTACCGTTTTTATCTCTATGCCGTTGGTCAAATACTGAACCAATAACTGGGATTTCACCCAACAAATTCTGAGTTGTCGCCAATAGTCCCTGCTTGCCATCTACCCTGTACCTGTATGTAAGTGCAGTGATTCCATTTCTCCAGTCTTCTCCTGCTGCTCTGAAACCATCCAACTTATAAAATGGAATCTTTTTCTCAATAAAAATATTCTCAAGCAATTCTGCTTCAACAAAAGAAATAGGAGACTTGATAATCTCACCTGTAAATTGCTTAAGCCCGATAACTGTGTCTATCAGAAATGTATATGGTAATCTCAAATAATCTGTGGGTTTCTTGATCTTATAATTAATATAGGTCTGTCTGTTTACTTTGGAGTTGTTCTTGTTGCCATATTTCACATAATCCCAACCAAATACCTTAGGTTCATCTTGTCCTGTGCCCCCAAAGCTTTCCATGTAAAACGTCAGGGAAGAGAGTTCTAAGAGCCCTCTTCTATCATAAACATAAGAAAGCAGTTTAATATTGCTTGATCTTTCTTTCTTGACGACTGTTAGCATGTCGTCATATAGGTCTGTACGGTTAGGTATTAATAAAACACCCGAATCTTTTTTAAGATTATATAAAGAAGAAGAGTTAAGATTATGTTCGTAAATAGGTTTTAGAAATCCCGGTTTGCCGAGTTTCTCCTTGATTTTCTCTTCAGTCAATTCTTCGCCGTTTTCTTCTAAATCCTTTACGGATGAAAGTAGTTGATCAAGCCTGTCTTTACCGTATCTGGCCAGACATCCGGGGAGCGTGAGAAATAACAGGATAATGGAAATGGTCAGTTTAATGTTGGTCATAAGCAAATGCAGTTTGTAGCTAAAGGCTTCTTTATATGTCTTTTAAAAGCTTGTTTGCGGAGGATTTCTCAATTGTATCATTAAACGTTTGCAGTGATTCTGACAATATTTTTAATTCTCTGTTTTGAGCGACAGGTATATCGTCAGTTCCACTCTTGTCTAAAGCATCAATTACGTGCTTTATGGTGAGCAAATTAATAGTACATGCAGGCTGATACGCAAATTCCTGGTCATCTTCAGTTTTGGTTTCGGTGGCAATTCCACACTCGACTAATTCATAAAGAATTTGATGTACCAGCCGAATGGGTATTTCCAGAGTATGCGAAATCTGGTTTGCAGTTAAGGGTTTTACTTCGTTGGAGAAATTCTTTGTTATTAAGTGAGTTATCTGCAAAGTAAGCAATCTCTTGTACGAGAGACTTACGCGAGAACAATCCGGCTCGAACTCATATGTATCTATATTCTGAAGGGCAAAAGAAATTTCTGCTCCAAAAAGGACTATCAGCCAACTAATCTGCAACCATATCAGAAACAGTGGCAATGCGGCAAAACTTCCATAAATAGCATTATACTGTGCCACGCCAACCTGGGAATTGATGTAGCCCCATTGTGCGGCTTGATAAGCTATACCTGCAATCACACCTGCAATAAGGCCATACCAGAATTTAACCTTCGTGTTAGGCATAAAGATATAAATAAAAGTAAAGGCACCACAGATTACGCAATAAGGCAGAAGTTTGAATGAGAAGAATATCAGTGGACTGAAAAATCCCAGAAATGCGAACCTTTCTGTTATGAGAGTTATCTGTGTGATTATGAATACGGTAAGACCACTTGACACAATTACAAGAACAGGGCAAATAAGCATTATAGAAATATAATCTGTTATTTTTCTTGCCGTACTTCTTGGTTTTTTTATCCCCCAGATATCATTGAATGAATGTTCGATGTTGCTTAATAGTTTTATTACTATCCAGAAAAGAACCGCCAGGCCGATACCTTCTACTATCCCTCCTTTGGTTTGTTCGAGAAGTGAACGGGCAAATCCCATAACCTGCATGAGCACTTCTTCCTGACCGGGAAATTTTTCCAGCAGTTGTTTTTCAAGAGATTTATCAGAACCAAAACCCTTTGCTATACCGAATATCAGAGCAACAACAGGAACAATTGAAAGCAGAGAGTAGAAGGTAAGAGCTGATGCCCTTAAACTACATTTATCTTCATAAAATCCGCGTAATGCCAAAAGAACAACCCTTAGATGTTTAATGAAGAATATTCTTTTACGAGGATGGTCTTTTAGACGGATTCTCCATATGTCAGTTGTTATATAATTAATAATTTTTGATAACAGAGTTTTCATATGATTAAAACCTCATTTAGCTCACTTCAAACATTAGGCACTTTTTTATGCTTATTCTATAGTATGGTGAAATATCTTGTCAATCGTTATAATTGGTTGTTGAGGAATGGAAGGTGAGAATGTAAACTTGCAATATTTACAATTATAAAAGGAGTGTATGGAAATGAAAAATTATCGTAAAGAACTATGGTTCAATGTGACTAAAAGGAGGGAGTTTATAAACATTACTCCTCAGGTCAATACCTGTCTCAAGGAAAGTGGTATTCAGGAAGGTCTTGTCCTGGTTAATGCCATGCACATCACTGCCTCAGTCTTTATAAATGATGATGAGTCTGGTCTTCATCAGGATTATGAAGAGTGGCTGGAGAAGCTGGCGCCCCATGAGCCAATCTCACAATACAGTCATAACAATACAGGCGAGGATAATGGCGACGCACACCTTAAGCGGCAGGTAATGGGACGTGAAGTCGTTGTCGCAATAACCGGTGGCAAGTTGGACTTCGGCCCCTGGGAACAGATATTTTATGGAGAATTCGACGGTAGACGGAAGAAGAGGGTTCTGGTAAAAATTATCGGTGAATAGGGGGTATGTTACCGGAATGAGTCAGTCCAACATATCTGCTTTAGAAACAAATACTCGTAACATTGGAAGAGATCGGGCCTTGGTATTGGCAAAGGCACTAAAAGTTCATCCTGCCGTTATTCTATTTCCGGATTATTGTATGGAAGCGGTTGCCTAGAAAATTCCCCTTATATCTTTTGCAACAAAATAAACCTCTAAAACCTTGATAGTTTTAGGGCAGCGATGATAATGTATTGTTATTGACGCATGGATTTGTTAACTATATACTTACAATACAGATTTAATTGATAGTCGTAAAAAATAATAACGTACATAGTCACATAACCTAAGTTAGATTTTACTTCAACTTGAAATCAAAGTTTTCTATATTTCAGCTATGAGTACTTTAAAAGATGACATTGCAGAGATGATTCATCACTTGCCGGAAAAGGCTACATTGGAAGACATCCAATACCATCTTTACGTTCTTGAAAAGATCCGCAAAGGTCAGGAATCCATAAAAAATGGTAATGGTATTTCTAATGAAGAAGCCAAAGCTCGACTTGCAAAATGGATTACAAAATAATTTGGTCTCCAGAAGCTTTGGAAGATATTGACGCAATTGGGGAATACATAGCAAGAGATTCTGCGTTTTATGCTGAATCAACGGTCAACAAAATTTATGAAACTCCTCAATCCTTAATTCATTTCCCCAAATCCGGCCGTGTTGTTCCAGAAATTGGTGACGCAGCCATTCGAGAGTTATATGTTTTTCAATATCGGTTGATTTATGAAATAAAAGGTAAAGAGATTTATATTTTAACCGTTATACATGGAAAACGTTTATTAGACAAAGATCAAATCTAACTATTGCATTGAGTATGACGTGAAATAGCACTCTATAATTCAAATACTTAATCTGCTGTCTTCGTGAATACTAACATAAAAATATTTCTATAGAATAACGTTACTATAGTGATATTTTTCAGAACTTTATAATAACTTGTTACTTAGAGGTAAATAAAAATATTTTGTAAAAATGAAAAACAATATAGAACAATATTGTAAAAACATAAAACAAAGATTTGGAACAGGTATTTCAACGGAACATAGTTACCGTGGGGATTTGCAAAATCTTTTACAAAACCTCATAAAAGGGATAAATATAACCAATGAACCCAAAAGGCAGAAATGCGGCGCTCCTGATTATATAATCCAAAGGAAGGAAGTGCCTATCGGTTACATTGAGGCAAAGGATATTGGAATTGATTTAGATAAGATTGAAAAAAGTGACCAATTAAAACGGTATAAAAAGAGCCTTGATAATCTGATTTTAACAGACTACCTGGAATTCAGATTTATTAAATATGGCGAAAAAGTAAAAACGATAAAAATTGTTGACACAGAAAACAACAAATTCAACATATTGTCAGAAAACTTTGAATCATTTATTTTGCACATAAATGATTTTTGTTCTTTTAAGGGACAAACCATAAAGTCTGCTGAAAAGCTTGCCAAAATGATGGCTCATAAAGCCAGAATGATGGAAGAGGTTATCCATAAAGCGGTAGAGACAGAAGATGAAGACAATACTTTGAAAGAACAACTTGGCGCTTTCCGTCAAATACTAATTCATGACTTGTCTGAAAAACAATTCGCGGATATTTACGCACAGACCATTGCCTATGGATTATTTGCAGCAAGATTGCATGATATAACATTAGAAGATTTCTCCAGGGAAGAAGCTCTGTTTTTGGTTCCAAAATCAAATCCATTTCTAAGACAACTCTTTACTTATGTTGCAGGCCCGGATTTGGACAACCGTGTCGTCTGGATAGTAAATGACCTTGCTGATATTTTTAGAGCAACTGACGTAAAATCATTATTGGCAGATTTCGGAATAGCTACCCAACAACACGACCCTTTCATCCATTTCTATGAAACCTTCCTTGCTGAATATGACGCAAAACTACGGAAATCGCGAGGTGTGTATTATACACCTGAACCGGTTGTTAATTTTATTGTAAGAGCAGTGGATGATATTTTAAAAACCGAATTTGATTTGCAGCAAGGTTTAGCCGATACAACCAAGATTGAAATGAAAGTAGAGGTGCAGGGTGTAGGCAAAAAAATAAAGAAACAGATACATAAAGTACAAATTCTTGATCCCGCAACCGGCACGGGCACCTTTCTGACTGAAGTCGTCAAACAAATATATAAAAAATTTGAAAATCAAAAAGGCATCTGGTCAAACTATGTTGAAAATGAACTTGTACCACGCATTAATGGTTTTGAAATATTAATGGCATCTTATACGATATGCCATTTAAAACTGGAAATGCTCTTGCGTGAAACAGGATATAAGCCGAGAGATAATAACAAACAACAAAGGTTAAGAGTATTCCTGACAAACAGCCTTGAAGAAGCCCATCCCGACACGGGGACATTATTTGCTAGTTGGTTATCAAGGGAAGCAAAAGAAGCTAATTTAGTAAAGAGGGATACGCCTGTTATGGTAGTTTTGGGTAATCCTCCTTATTCGGTCAGTAGTGCCAATAATTCGAAATGGATTCAAAAATTGATGTTTGATTATAAAAAGGATTTAAATGAAAAAAACATTAATCCGCTTTCAGATGACTATATCAAGTTTATTAGATACGCTCAGCATTTCATTAATAAAAATGGTGAAGGAATATTAGCCTACATTTCTAACAATAGCTTTATTGATGGAATTGTACATCGTCAAATGCGAAAACATTTATTAGAATGCTTTGATAAAATTTACATAATTGATTTACACGGAAATTCTAATAAAAAGGAAAAAGCTCCAGATGGCTCCGTTGATGAAAATGTATTTGATATACAGCAAGGTGTTTCTATAAATATATTCATAAAAAACAAAACAAAGAAAAGGAATACTTTCGCAGATATTTCCCATATTGATAGATTCGGCCAAAGAGATTCTAAATACAAATTTTTGACTGACAGCAATATTTTTGATTTAAAATGGCAAAAAATAGAATGCAATAGTCCAGATTTCTTTTTTGTTCCAAAAGATTTTAAACTTAAAGCAAATTATGATTCTCTAATTTCCTTAAAAAATTTGTTTAAAGAATCCAACGTTGGATTGAATACTGAATTTGATGAATTTGTTATAAAAGAGACGCCAAAGGAAGCAGAAAGATTATTAGAAGATATTCAAGAATTATCAATAGAAGATATACTGTCAAAATACAATTTACCTACTAAAAGTAAAAACAAAGTGCTTAATTCTAAAAATGATGTGTTAAACAACAATCCAATTATTACAAAAATTGTATATCGTCCTTTTGACATAAAGAATACTGTTTATACAGGGGCATCAAATGGGTTGATGGGAAGGCCAAGACATAAAATAATGCAACATATGTTAAATGGTGCCAATATTGGGCTAATTACAATGAGACAATACGCATATCAAGTACCAAATTATTGTTATTCATTTGTCTCTAAAAACATAGTTGCAAGTCGACTTTTCATAAGTAATAAGGGATATTGTTCTATACTACCGCTATATCTTTATTATGAAAATAATAATCAACAAACAATAGAAGATACAGTAGAAAGGATACCTAACTTAAACCAAGAACATATACAGCAATTGGCCGAAAAGGTAGATTTAGTATTTACCAAAGAAAAAGAAGAAACCAAAGATACTTTTGCACCAATAGATATTTTGGATTATATCTATGCCGTATTACACTCACCAACGTACCGTGAGAAATACAAAGAGTTCCTGAAAATAGATTTTCCTCGAATTCCATATCCTAAAGATAAGGACATATTCTGGCAACTGGTAAAACTTGGAGGAGAATTGAGGCAAATACATTTATTAGAAAGTCCAATAGTTGAACAAGAGAATACTTCTTATCCAAATGATGGCGACAATATGGTAACTCGTAAAATTGGTAAAAATGATTTTGAAATAATTGACAAAGAAAAAGGCTTAGGCCGCGTTTGGATAAATGACCAGCAATATTTTGATAGAGTTCCTGCTATTGCATGGGAATTTTACATCGGTGGTTATCAACCCGCACAGAAATGGCTAAAGGACAGAAAAGGCAGAGAATTAAGCTATGATGATATTTCGCATTATCAAAAAATAATTGTAGCGTTGACAGAAACAGATAGGCTTATGAAAGAAATCGATAAAATTCAATTTATGGATTTAGCATAAGCTACCCAAACTTCTGCCTATAGAAATGCCAAATTGTGTGTTGACGTAAGTGATAATATATATTATCATTTAGCTTATCATGGGTGTATTATTCAAACCACCATTCAAGAAATTCGTAAAAAAACAATCAAGACCTTTTCAACTTGCCATTGAAGATGAAGTGGAAAATATACTAAATGATCCAGATATTGGAGAAGTAAAGAAAGGTGACCTCTCTGGATTCAAAGTTTACAAATTTAGCTTTAAGGGTCAGCAATTTTTAATCGCTTATACATTACAACAAAATAACATAATTTTTTATATGATAGAAACTCATGAAAATTTTTATCTTAGACTGAAAAGATATTTGAAGGAGACCGAAAAATGAATACCGCACAAAAGGTATATAAAGAGATTGTGGAAATGTCAATTGCAGAAAGGGAAAAACTATTTGCTGTTATTGCAAGACGTGGATTTGAAAAGGATTTTTACAATCACGATGAAGTATTTGGCGAAATAAGGCAATCTCCTTTTACTATAAAGGAGGCGGCTGAATATCTTGAAGTAGCTGAAATAACCGTGCGAAGGTGGGTAAAATCAAAAAAGTTAAAAGCAAGAAAGATTGGCAGGAATATTGTATTCAGTGCAGATGCACTGAAAAGTTTTAAGAAACATAGTAAATATCTAAAATCTTGATAGTCCAGCGGATAGCTTGCACACATTCGTGCCATCTGTGATAGCACGAACGTGGCAATTAAACACCAACGGAATATCAATCCGGCTCAATGACTCGTTATAAATACTTCTTATTGTGCGACCTGATGAAGTATTTCAGAAATGTATGTTTGATATTTTACACCTAATTTTTTTGCTTTCTTCCTTATTTTCTCAATATCTTCCCTATTAACCCTAATGGTCATTGTCACGTCTTTCTTTCTTGATCTTAGAGATTTTTCTATCATCTCAAGCTGCTTCCCTTTAATTGGTACAAACTCACCATTCAATAAAGATTCTTCTATTGCTTGAAATTCTTGTATAATACTTTTAGTATTTGTATTCCTTTTTGTTTTACAAAAATAATAGAAATTGAAAGTTTCAGATAATAATTTAAAAATCGGTGCATATGTGTATCCGGGCTGGCATTCTTGTCCCGAGCGAGACTGCCATTTTCCACCGGGTTGGAGTGAGTGGGATCTTGTTTTGAATGCCCCGTCCCGCTTTCCAGATCATAATCAACCACGGCTTCCTTTTGATGGGAAGTACGATGATTCAGATCCCTCCACTGCACAGAAGCAGGTTGGGCTGGCCTGTGAGTATGGTGTGGATTTCTTCGTGTACGGTTTTTTCTGGTCACGGGGAAAACGAGTCTTCGATGCGGCCCTTGATAATGGATTTCTAGGCAAAAATGGTGGTGGTGATTTTCCATTTGCCCTCATGTGGGCAAACCGTATGCCCCGTGGAGTCCTACCCGTAAAATACAAACCCGGTCCAGGGATTGATCCTGGAAGGTTGGTGTATACTGACCCTGATGATTTTGTTGAGTTGATAAAATTTCTTGAGGAAAGGTACTTTTCAAGATCAAACTACCTGCGCATAGACGATATGCCTCTGTTCTCTATCTTTGACAGCACATTCTTTCTCCGGCAGTTGGGGCCAAGTCTGGCGTCTCTGGCAATCCACAAAGCTAAAGACTATCTTATTAAAAAAGGATATTCAGGCCTCCATATTATGGCCATTAATCCGGCGCCTTCTATGATTGCTGAGTTCAAGAGGGCCGGGTTTGACAGCATAAGCCACTACGTCTGGCTCCCTGACTGGAAGGGAGAGTACCAACAGGATTATGGTAAACTGGTCCAAAAGCGAAGCAGAGAATGGGAGGGTTTTGCTGATAAGTCAAGGTTAACTTACTTTCCATCCGTATCTCCGGGATGGGACGCTACACCGCGGGCCGCCACAAACGGTTACCACAAACAGGATCGTTATCCCTGGTGGCCTGTTGTTGTAAATGAGGATCCTGCACTCTTTTCCAATTTTCTTGGTCAGGCAATCCGCTACACAAAAAAATTTAACAAGCCTCAACTATCATTCATAGCGTCGTGGAACGAGTGGAGTGAAGGCCATTATCTGGAACCGGACGAACGTTTCGGTACTGCGTGGCTTGAGGTAGTCAGGAAGGAGAAACAGTATGCCGTCTGATTGGGCGTTTGTATCCGTAGACATGGAACTCACCAACCGGTGTAGTACCGACTGCCTTATGTGTCCCCGTGAAGCTATAACAAGGCCTGAAGGTTTGATGTCAGAATGTGTATTCAAGGCAATCTTGGAGAAACTTATCGGTGAAGGGAGTCTTATTACATTCTCCGGCATGGGTGATCCTCTATCACATCCAAATGTATTTGATTGGATTTCCGACATTCGCGAGAAAGGTGCTGATGTGGGGATAGTGATAAATCCTGCATCATTAAACAAGAAAATTTCCCAAAAGCTTGTTGAGTTCAGTCCTAATTCTATTACACTCTCCTTTCCAAGCTTACGAAAAAGTGTTTTTGAGAAGTTATGCCCAAAGGTATCTTATGATGATGCGCTTAAACGGACTTTAGAATTAATAGATCTTGCCAGGGGAAATGCAGGTTTAAGGGTGACTGGTATAATAACTGACATCAACAGTGGAGAACAGGAAGAATATGTCAGTTTCTGGAAGGAGCGGGGTGTAGGTTCCGGTATGAAGAGATGTCACGGACGGGGTGGAAATCTAAGAGCGCCTGGGGTATATGAACCACACTCCTTTGGTCTTGAATCTGGAGAATGCAGCCTCTTTCAGTTTCACACATTTGTAACTTGGGAAGGGGAGGTGCTGGCATGCTGCCATGACCTGACCGGCGCTACACGAATCGGGAGCCTGGTAAATGATGATGTTTCTGTTATCTCCGAAAGGAAAAGGAATATCATAAGAGGCTCTATGCCTTTTCCGGTGTGCGGGCAATGTGACGAACCTTTAAGACAGTGTCAGGCCCCTCAAGGTTTACCGCCGAGAGGGAGAAAAGAAAGGAACAGGTTTTTTGGTCTGGCTGCACATTCACACAGATAGGCGTGTTTGGTTATACTGAGATGATAGATATTATTCTGCGAAGTTTTATTCCTCTGAATCTTCTTCTGTCTCTTCTTCGACTAAGGTTCCGAACGGGCCGCGATCTTTAATTGGATCTTTCTCTTGTGTTGCTTTCTTACCGGGGGTAATGATTTCGACACTTCCATTTATAGTCTTGAAAGGAGATTTTGAAATCTCAATCCTGAAGGTGTTGCCAAGAAATCTGGCTTTATTAAAATGCTCTTGAGTATATGTGTAAACAAGGTGGACAGGGCTAACGTCTTTTTTGCTGACCAGAGAATTTCCTTCCTGATCATATAGTGTAATCCTTAGTTTTCTTATCAGTGGTTTTTTATGATCAAGACCCCATGAAGCGTCAATCTTAATATCGCCCGGATATTTTACGTCGAATGAAATTTCCCTGTTCCGAACATCACTGCCTTGCTTGAAAACACTAGGCAGATGAAATGAGTGTACATTTTTCCCGGCCAGAACATTTTTCTGGGAAAATGTTGCAAAAACAATCACCATTGCAATGGTTAATGAAAACAAGAAAAATATCTTTTTTCTTAATAAGCAATACATTTTAGATCCTCCATAATTGAGTTAAACCTAGCTACATTTAGATGTTATGTTGCGTTTGCAAAAGAAATAAGAGTAGCCATAATCCGCATCATTTCATTGTAAGAGAATAAATTTGGGTAAAATTGCTAAACGTGCATTTAAATTGAGCAAAATTTATACCCTGAAGTAGTAAATTAGAAAAAAACGATTGTTTTAGTAAATAGCACAACGGAAACAAGAAAATTCTTATCAATTTATTTCATAGACATTTTCCTTTGACATAATTAATTGAATCTTCTATGCTATTCCTCCAATTGCGATGGGGTAGGGTGTATTTACTGTGAAGCTTTAATTGACGTAAATACCGCTCAATACAACATTTTAATTATATTTTATAATCTGATAAATGAGGAAAAGCTGATGTCAATCGATGGTTATATTGATTATAAGCGCAGAGAATATTGCAAAGACATTAAGTGTCCTGTGCAACTCGATCTGGATGCTCAGGATGAGGGTTCGGAAGAGTACGAAAGAATAAGGGCAATATGTAAGAATGAATGTATTCATACAACTTACGAATTTCATCACTGGTTGATAAATAAAGGTTATTTAGTAATCAAGCCTGGTGAATCTGACTGAAAAGTATGATGGAGTCTTGAGCAGAATGAAAAAAACAAAAGATATAACAGTTTAACAGAGGAGGTGTAAGAAATGGATTGGGGAATGAAAAACCGTTTGTCATCACTGATGGGGTCTGACGGCAAGTGTATGTTTATGCCAATAGACCATGGATATTTTCTGGGACCAACTAGTAAACTTGAAAAGCCGGGTGAGACGATTAAGCCGATTATTGAGTATTGCGACGCCCTTTTCTGTACACGGGGTGTATTGCGTGCCGCTATAAATCCGGAGGATAGCAAGCCAGTCATCCTCAGGGTATCCGGTGGAACCAGTATAATCGGGGGAGATCTTGCTAATGAGGGCCTTACTACTGCCATAAAGGATGCTGTTCGCCTGAATGTTTCTGGAGTAGGGATATCTGTTTTTATTGGCAGTGATTATGAGAGGCAGACACTTTTGAATCTGGGAAAACTCGTGGATGAATGTGAAGAGTACGGTATTCCTGTGATGGCGGTTACTGCAGTTGGTAAGGAGCTGGAGAAACGGGACGCCAAATATCTGGCATTGTGCTGCCGCATTGCCGCGGAAATAGGAGCCAAGGTGGTCAAAACTTATTGGTGTGAAGATTTTAATAAGGTGACTGAAAGCTGCCCCGTTCCAATAGTTATAGCCGGTGGGCCGAAGTTTGACACAGAACTGCCGGTGTTTGAATTTGTCCATGATGGTATGCAGAAGGGTGCGATAGGTTTGAACCTGGGAAGGAATATCTGGCAGCATGAGTATCCTGTTGCAATGGCAAAGGCCCTGCATGCAATTATTCATAAAGATGCAACTGCTGCTGCTGCTAACGACATATTCAATGAGACAAAGAATGGATAGCCGCCGGTAGTATCCATGAGTAGGAATGTTTTGACCGTTTCTAAGATAATTGATTCTAGCTCTACGGAGAATTACGACTTTAATTTCCAAATAACAAATTCCAAATAACAAACAAATCCCAATAAACAAACACAAAATTCCAAACAAACTGTTTTTGTTATAGAGCTAAGCTTGGTAATTTGAATTTTGTTTGGGATTTGTGATTTGAGATTTGGAATTTTTAACTCACTTATACTGCACACCATTAAGTAGGCTGGTGTAATCTTAACTGCGGGTTCATCCAGAGAGATAATAACCATCATGCGCGTAGCAATGTATTACAACAATAAGGATATAAGACTGGAGGAAATGCCGACTCCACAGGTTGGTCCGGGTGAGGTATTGTTAAAATCTCTGGCATGTGGTATCTGCGGCAGTGATGTAATGGAGTGGTATCGTATTCACAAGGCGCCGCTGGTACTTGGCCATGAGGCTACCGGTGAAATTGTGGAAACAGGAGGAGATGTCAAACGATTCAAAAAAGGTGACAGGGTATTTGTGTCTCATCATGTGCCTTGTAATACATGTTATTATTGCTTAAATGGTAACCATACTGTTTGTGATACATTGCGTAGCACAAATTTTGACCCAGGCGGCTTTGCTGAATATGTACGGGTGCCGGAGATCAATGTAGACAGGGGAGTATTTATACTTCCCGATAATATGTCGCTTGAAGACGGTACATTAATCGAACCACTGGCCTGTGTGGTCCGCGGGCAGAGATTAGCGCGTATAGAACCCGGCCAGACCGTAGTTGTTATTGGCAGTGGTATTTCGGGCCTTCTCCACATACTACTTGCCCGGGCATCAGGAGCTGGAAAGATAATTGCGACTGACATAAGTGGATATCGTATGAACATGGCAGGGAAACTTGGTGCCGATTCTGTTATATCTGCTCATGACGATCTTCCTTCACATCTGCTCAAGTTAAATGATAACAGGCTTGCTGATCGTGTTATTGCAACTGCCGGAGCCGTTCCTGCTTTAGAAACAGCGCTTAAATCCGTAGACCGTGGAGGCACTGTCCTGTTCTTTGCTCCCGGAGGTCCGGACGTTGAACTTCATGTTCCGTTCAATGATTTCTGGCGTGATGGTATAACTTTAATGCCTACATACGGTGCTGCTCCTCTGGACATAGATGTGGCGATAGAATTAATAAGTTCCGGGCGTGTTCCAGTACAAGATATGATAACTCATCGTCTGGGACTGGCGGATACCGCTCGTGGCTTTGAGCTCGTTACTGACGCCAAGGAGTCTGTAAAAGTGATTATCGAGCCTCATAAATAGACCTTACAAAACCTCACAAGATTCATCCTGCGAAATGCAGGAAACCGGATTGTCTATTCAGCGGCAGGATAAAGAAGAATTTGTGTTGAACAAAGAATATTCAGGAAAGCTCTTCGGTGTTTCTAATAGTGGGGAGTTTGTACTATTAGATAATACACGTGTGAAAGCTCTGCTAGAGAAGATTAAGGTGAGCGATAGACATGTATACAGTTTATCGCTTAAAGATTACCATACATCATTTGTCTCCTCATAGTTTATAAATCCTGAGTCAACTTGTTTTTCTATGCTTGCCAGTTTTGTGTGCAGCGTATCAATTTGGTTTGTCAGGTCTCTGTAGACTATGAAACCCAGGATCAGTATTAATACAGTGTAGACAATTACAAAGGCAGTTGCAGGATTACTATCTTTTTGTGTTGTTTCTCGTGGCTTCTTAACGTGATAACCATATGCCTTCTCTCCCAGAATAGACTTTCTATACGCCTCTGTTACGTCACTGGGTTCATATGTTTCATCTTCCAATATTTCATTTTTTAAATCTAAATCATCGTCGTCTTGATGAGTTTCTATTACGTTGTTCGATTCATAAACAATTTCTTCTTTTATTTCATCTTCTATATTTGATTCATTAATATCATTTGGCTCTGAAGGATTATTTGTCTGGCCTTCTTGTTTATTCTTTCCTTTCAGCCAGCTTAGAGGATCCATTCCAAGTGCATTTTTCTTTTGCATAAAACCTCCCTTAAAAGAATATACGTTACTGAGATTATATAATCTGAAAAGTGACAAATAAGGTTAGATTCAGTTTGATTAAGAATCTTGAATTGTATTAAGAAAAAACATGCTCTCTAATCTCTGATTTCTGCTTTTTTGCTTTTGCCCCTTTGAATTTAAGAAATTTCTTTTCTTGAGCAATTACTTCCTTGGTTAAGGCTATATAATCTTGTGCTCCGTTAGAATCCGGAGCATATGTTATAATTGGCATACCATGACTTGGTGCTTCTGAAAGTTTAATATTCTTTCTGATTATGGTGGTAAATACCTTGTCTTCAAAATATTCCTTGATCTTGTCAAGCACTGCAGTTCCTAATTTTGTTCTACTATCGTACATACAGGGTATTATTCCCGTAATCTCTAATGAACTATTCAATCTCTTCTTTATAACATCGAATGTTTGTAATAATTTGCTTACACCCTGTAGGGCGAAAAACTCGGTTTGTAGAGGAACGAATATTTCATTGGCTACAGTGAGTGCATTCAGTGTGAGAAGTCCTAAAGAGGGAGGGCAATCAATTAAAACGTAATCATATTTATTTATCAATTTGTCGAGATAGAATTTGACGATAGTTTCACGTCCAACCGTGTTGACAAGTTCTATCTCTGCACTTGCAAGGTCGATGTCAGAGGGGATGATATCCAGACCACTTATTTCTGTCTTTGTCAATATTTCAGTGGCATTCTTCTTGCCGCACATGAGTTGGTATATAGATGAATCTTTTCCATGTACATCGACTCCAAGGTGCATACTCATATTGCCTTGAGGATCGAGATCGATCATCAGCACCTTTTTGCCAAGCGAAGCCAGGCATGCCCCAACGTTCGCAGTCGAAGTTGTTTTTCCTACTCCACCCTTTTGATTTATGAACGCAATGCTACGCATCCTGTCCCTTATGATGTGTGTTTAGATGTGACAGATATATAACAGCTAGAATAGTAACATACAAAATGTAGTTGTCAAGCATATTTATGTAAAAATTCTTACTATTTACAAGGGGGATATTTTGTAATTTTTACACACTTATACTTTTTGAATACTTTTACATGGTTTTTATTACTTTACAGATAGCAACTTTTGGTAGATATGGCAGAAATTTGATAAACGTAATGCGTAAAACAATAATGCGGGAATTACTAAAACTAGTTGCTGGTCTGGTTAGAATTTTTTTCGTTCGTCTGTACATGAAGGGAAAAAAGGCTTATTTGGTATCACCTCTAAAATATAGTTTGAATTGCCTTCAATTCGGAAGAGATATACACTTTGTACTAGAAATAAGCTGTCTTGACAACCCTAAGATTGTTATTGACATATTGATACAAGTTTGTTATTTTCCCCGTTCTAATAAATTTCTTTATTCGTATTCAAATTTCATACATAATTTTATTAAACCAGCAATTTTTATAGAAAACAACTTCTTGATACCCTTCTATTAAATGTGTTTTGTATTTCTGTATAAGTTAGATTTCTGATTGCTTATTAAGGAGGTAAGATATTGTCTGTAGAGAACTTAGAAAAAGATATTACTGCAATTGTGGCTGAAGTAACAGAGCTGGATGAGAGTGAAATATGGGAGAAAAGAGATGCAGATTTTTTTAAGGATTTGGAGATAGATTCCTTATTGGCACTGGAGATCCTGGCTCTTATAGAGAAGAAGTTTAAGGTGCAGATACCGGAAGAAAAACTCGTAGATATTACGTCGCTGAATGCCACAATAGAAATGACAAGATCTACCCTTGAAGGAAATTAAAAAAAATAGCTAAAATACTTCTTCATCTTGCCTGTCCCGTAAATCACGGAGTGGTCAGGTTAAAACAATTAAGACGAAAGGCTGTTATAAATGTTGAGCTTTGAGGAAGTGAGAGAGTTGGTTCCTCAAAAATATCCCTTCTTATTTATTGATAAAGTTGTTGAGCTTCAAAAAGAAAGTAGAATTGTTTGTTTAAAAAACATTTCTGGTAATGAGTCTTTCTTCGCAGGACACTTCCCTGATTTTGCCATAATGCCCGGGGTTTTAATTATAGAAGCTCTGGCACAAGCCTCGATCATACTTTTTAAAAAGAGTTTTGACACTGAGCAGAATAAAGATAAAGTCTTTTTGTTAGCTTCCGCCAACGTACGTTTTTCAAAACCTGTTTTTCCTGGTGATCAACTTATACTGGAAATTGATGTAGAAAAGGTCATTTCCAGTGCGGCAATAGTTAAGGGAGTGGCCAAAGTGGGAGACAAAGTCGTAACAAAAGCAACTTTGAGCTTTGGCGTTGCTGATAGAGAATCTTTAAAAAGTTGATAAAACTTTAATATTCTGTAAAAGTATAAAAAACCAATGGACAAAAGAATTGTAATTACTGGCCTAGGTGTAATTTCTCCTATCGGAAACAAGAAAGATGCATTTTGGAATGCGTTAATATCGGGAACGTCAGGTGTGTCTGATGTCACATCATTTGATACTTCCGTCTTTAAGGTACATAGAGGCTGTTTTGTTAAAGATTTCAATTATGATGATTATGTTAGTAATGGTTCAGGTCGGGAGATAGGTAAAGGTTCACAATTTGCCATAGCAGCAGCAAAACTCGCTATCGAAGATTCTAATGTTGGTTTAAACAGTATTGATCCTGAAAGAGCAGGTGTTTCAATTGGAACAACTGCAGGTGAAATTCAGATTTTGGAAAAAGTGAACTATGTAAGGCATGAAAAGGGAGATGATAGTGTTGATCCAAACCTGTTCCTTAAGCATCCTTGCGTTAATATGCCATCTAACATATCTATTGAATTTGGTTTTAAGGGGCCAAGCACAATAATACCTACAGCATGTGCAGCCGGGAACTATGCAATCGGTTATGCATGTGACCTGATAAAGCTGGGAAGAACAGACATAATGCTGGCCGGTGGTTCTGACCCGTTTTCTAAAGTAGCTTTTGTTGGTTTTAGTAGACTTAATGCTATTGCTCCTGATATTTGTCAACCTTTTGATAAAAACAGAAAAGGCCTGTTAGTTGGTGAAGGTGCAGGAATGCTGGTATTAGAATCCCTGGAAGAACCACCGGCCAGGAACGCGAATATATATGCAGAAATCCTGGGTTACGGTCTGAGCTGTGATGGTTATCACATAACAATTCCGCACCCGGATGGAAATGGTGTTACTTCGGCGATGGAAAAAGCCTTAACAAGTGCCAAAATTAAACCCGAAGATGTTCAGTATATGAGCGCACATGGTACGGGAACGGTCGCCAACGACAAGGCTGAAACAATATCTATAAAGAAGGTCTTTGGTGAACATGCAAAAAACCTGGCCATAAGCTCTATAAAATCAATGCTTGGCCACACAATGGGAGCTGCCAGCGCCATAGAGGCGATTGCATGCGCTTTAGCTATTAAAGATGGTGTTGTGCCTCCAACTATAAACCACGAAACAAAAGACCCTGAGTGTGATCTGGATTTTGTTCCAAATGTTAAACGTGAAATGCAGGTTGATATTGCCATGAATAATGCGTATGCCTTTGGTGGCAATAACAGTAGTCTTATATTAAAAAAATTTACGGGTTAAAAATTTATGAATAGTCGTCTGGTTATTACAGGAATAAGTGTCTTGTCGTCAATCGGTGTGAACAAGGATGAGTTCTGGGCCAATTTGACGAATGGTGTTTCCGGAATAAAAGACGTTACTCTGTTTGATGTCTCTAAGTATAAAAGCAAAAAAGCGGGTGAAATATCAGATTTTGACGCAAAGGAATATTTAGGTAAAAAAGGTATTCGTCACGTAGACAGGACATCGTTGCTGGCATCCTCGGCAGCAATGCTTGTAATGACTGATGCCGGGGTTTCGCATGAAACTTACGGTGAGGACGAACTGGGAATAGTAATCGGGTCAACGTATGGCAGTATTGACAGTATCAGTTCATTTGACCTGGAGGGATTAGAGGAGGGTCCTACTTTCGTCAATCCTATGGATTTTCCAAATACTGTCCTGAATGCTCCAGCAAGCAGGGCCTCTATTTTCTGTAACGCGACAGGTCTGAATTCTACAATATCTACAGGAACTGCCAGTGGATTGGACGCTGTCATTTACGCTTCCGATTTCCTGAGGCTAGGCAGGGGAAAGGCTGTATTGGCCGGTGGGGTTCACGGGTTGACTGCCGACATATTCTGGGGTGCATACGGATCAGGCATATTATCAGGGAGCAGGAGTGATGGTATTGAGATTTCTGCCCCATTTGATAAAAGACGTAATGGTCTCATAATTGGTGAAGCAGCTGCGTTACTGGTGATAGAGAGACTCGGAGATGCACTGGAAAGAAACGCAAACATCTATGCAGAAATTAAAGGCTATGGTTGTACCTTTAATCCAGACAAGGTTTCTCATGGCAATATAAATACTGAACAAGGCGTAAGATGTATTACCATGGCAATGGAAGAAGCCGGGCTTAATGCTGAAGACATTTCTTATATTTCTGCATGTGCGAATTCCAGTGTGACCGGTGATAAAATGGAGGCCGAAATTATTAAGGATTATTTCGGCGATTGTGTTGAGAAGGTTCCTGTTAGTGCCATAAAGTCAATGACAGGAGAGTGCCTTGACGCATCAGGTTCATTACAGTGTGTTGCCGGTGTATTAGCAATTAATAATGGTGTTATTCCTCCAACAATAAACTTTCAGGAAAAAGATGAAGAATGTAATCTGGATTGCGTGCCTAATAATAGCAGGGAGTCAGATGTAAAAAACGTACTTGTAAACTCATTTTCTGATACAGGCAACATTTCATCCGTAATCATCTCAAAATATTCATAACCTCATAGTGTCTGCTTCCATGCGTAACTTTTCCCTTGATAAATCTGAAATAAAACCTAAGTATGACGTAATTGTATTGGGAGCCGGAATTGCCGGTCTTATCTGCGGAACTTTTCTGGCAAAAAGTGGAAAGAAAGTGTTGATTATTGAGCAACATAGTATTCCCGGAGGCTATTGTACCTCTTTTAAGAGAAAAGGTTTTGTTTTTGATGCGGCGGTTCATCATATTGGTGGGTGTGGGAAATGGAGTGTAGTTGGCAGATGTCTTAAGGAGCTTGATATAAACACTAAATTCCTACAGCTCGATCCTATGGACAGCGTTAATTTCCCTTCATTTTCTGTAGATATACCTGCCGAGATTGACGATTATGTGGATTTGCTGAAAAAACGTTTTCCATCTGAAAGTGAAAATCTGTCTTCGTTCTTTAAAGAATTCACCAGGTTGTACAGGGCTACGTTTAGCACAGAAAGACATAAGATGCTTGTCAAATACCAGGATCTTACTTATAAGGAAATGCTGGATAGTTTCTTTGCTGATGAACAGCTGAAGATGGTCTTGTCAGCACAGTGGGGATATATAGGTTCTCCTCCTCATGAGGTTTCGGCTATCGGTATGTGTCAGATGCTGGTAAATTATCTGAAGGATGGGGCGTATTTTCCTGTTGGCGGTACTCAGAATTTCGCTGATGCAATTGCTCAAAAATTTATTGACTATGGCGGTCACATTATGCTATCTTCTAGAGTTGAGAAGTTGCTTACAGAGGATAATATTACCAAAGGAGTTACAACAGAAAAAGGGGATAAGATCGCTGCAGATCTTTTTGTATCAAACATTGATCCCAGACAAACCTTTTTCAATTTAATGGAAGGAAATGCCGTTGATGACGCATACCTTCGAAAACTCGAGACTATGAAGGAAAGTGTTTCATTCTTTCTTTTATACCTTGGGCTTGATAGCCAAATTGACTTAAAAAGCCTGAAAAGAGGTTTTTACCATACATCAAATAGTACAAGTTTTTCCGATAATGATTGGTTTTATATATCCGTTCCAACAGATGTGGATTCAAGCCTGGCGCCTGATAATAAACAAATAATTTCTGTTGTTGTCTCATCAAGGGACTATTACGATGATATAGAAGACTGGGCTGTGTATAAAGATAAAATGAAAGAATACACAATAAATTACCTGGAAGATATTGTACCCGACATTCAGGGCCATATTGAAGTGATTGACGCCGCTACGCCAAAGACTCTATATCGTTACACACTTAACTCAAAGGGTGCAGCCTATGGCTGGGCTGTTACCGTAGACCAGACATGGTCAAATAGACTTCCACACACGACGCCATTCGAAAATCTTTTTCTGGCAGGACACTGGACTAATCCCGGGCCGGGGATATGTGCGGTTGTATCCTCTGGTTGGAGGGTGGCCAATATGATTTTAGATAATTAGGAGGATAAAAGAATGAGAAAAATGATGCTTATCAATCCGCATCCCCCTGGGAGACATGGTGAGGAGAGTATATCTGTCATAGTTCAAATGCCTTTAAACCTGGCATACATCGCAGCCCTTACACCGGGTGACTGGGAGTTTGACGTAATCGATGAAAATCTTGAACTGGCCCTGGATGATAACGGAGATATTACATTCGAGCCCGTGGATATGGTTTGCATTACTTCTGTTACCTATCAAGTGTCAAGAGCATACAAGATAGCTGAGGTCTGTAGGAAAAAAGGCATGACAGTGGTCATGGGAGGAATACACGCTTCAGTAGTGCCAGAAGAAGCTTCAAAATACGTGGATGCAATTTTTATCGGAGAGGCCGAAACATTGTGGCCACAAGTCATTAAAGATTTTGAAAAAGGCGAACTCAAAAAGAAGTATGAAGGTGGGCTGCCAGGCCTGTCAGAGATGAAGCATGTATTTCCGAACAGGGAACTCTTGAAGAAGAAATATGATTACAAGTTTTCATCTATTGTTACAACAAAAGGTTGTCCAAATTACTGTGATTTCTGTAGTGTACCAACCTTTCAGGGAAAAAAGTACAGAGAAAGACCGTTTGAAGATGTCCTGGATGAGATGGAATCAACTGATTATAAGGGGCTCATGTTTGCAGAAGATAATTTCTATGGACATAGTAAGAACTCTGCTAACAGGGCAAAAGACCTCTTTCGTGGTATGATAGATAGGGGCATTAAAAAGGACTGGCTTGGATTTACTGCGCTCAATATATCAAAGGATGCAGAGGCACTTGATCTCATGGCAAAGAGTGGAAATTTCGGATTTCTCTGTGGCATAGAATCAACAAATGAAGCGGTTCTGGAAAAGATGAATAAAACGACTAATTTAAGGATTGGTGCTGATAATTATTATGACAGCGTTCAAAAGATTCACGATCATGGCCTTGTTGTCTGGGGATCCATAGTTTTGGGAGCAGATGGTGATGACAAAGATTCATTCAAAAGAATGACAGATTTTGTTCTGCAAAACAATATTGACGTTCTTACCTTTGGAATTAATTGTCCGTTTCCAAAGACTGCACTTTATGCCAGGCTTGATTCTGAAAAGAGGATTTTTAGAAAGAATTATCCTGAAGACTGGAAATATTACGACACGGCTCATGTAGTTCACAGACTCGTAGATATGAACCTTGAGGAGTTTATAGAAGGCATGCAATATATGTATGATCATCTTTATGCCGGAGACAATCTGAGATTGCGATTCAGGAAATCACTTCAGACTATCGGAAGTACAACTCATGGCAAACGTAACGCCATGTTTGGTTTCAGGGTCGGCTCTGACTGGATTCAGGTATTTGAACAGGTGCTGGAGAATCTGCGTAAACTTTACGATTCGGGAGATTATTACCAGGACTGGTACAAGAGCAGTGCCGTTACCGTACAGTCAGAAAAAGGAGTTGCAGTTAGTTGAGAGTTGACTCAATTGTTACTTTTCTAGCATAACACATATGTTGGGCATGTACAGGATAATCCTGATTAAGAAAGTCAGGGCAAAACATTAGAAGAATCAAAGAAAAACAAAAAGCAGGTATGGTGCCCACCGATTTCTTAGATTTCTTTCCTCAAATACCCCCATAAATGGAAAACGTCAAGAGCGTTTTAATAAGTGGACAAGCTTTTCCACTTTTATCTATATAATTAGAAATATTTTCCTTCTATAGCAAGTAATATCATGGAAAGTTTCCACTTATTGCACTGTTAGTGGCCTATCCAAATAGCCATACAATTATATGTACTTTTATATGGCATAATGTGCTGATAATGTTATAATCTTTGTATGGCAAAGACAAGATTTGAATGGGAAGAGGATAAAAACCGAAAAAACAAAGAAAAGCACGGTGTCTCATTTGAGTTGGCTCAATATGCTTTTGTCGACCCGAACAGAGTAATTGCAGAGGATCGAAAACATAGCCATAAGGAAGAACGCTATTATTGTTTTGGCAAAATCGGAGAGGAAATTTTAACAGTAAGATTTACATATCGAAAGGATGTAATTAGAATAATAGGTGCAGGTTACTGGAGGAAAGGAAAAAATATATATGAAAAACAAAATTAGGTACACCGATGAGCCTCTTGGCAAATTAAAAGTTGTTGATGATTTTTTACCACCACTAGAAGATTTGATCTTTAAGAAAGAAAATGTAAAAGTCACAATGTCTTTGAGTAAGTCTAGTGTTGATTTCTTTAAGAAAGAAGCCAAGAAGCATCATACATCTTATCAAGCAATGATCCGCAAGCTACTTGACTTTTACACAGCACAGCATGAAAAGCCCCTAACAAGGCGCTCAAGCTAACCCCTCTATCATGTGTGGTTTTCAAGTTTTCAGATTCATTGATTATTTTATTTTTGTCAAAAGGTTTATCCGCTAAGCGGGTTAGCTTGGCTCGACGTTAGCATGTGGAATATCCTTTTTTAATATCATTATAAGATTTAAAAATCATGGCAACACAGTTTGCAACGATTCAGAAAAAAGACAAGAATGCACTATGGATAGAATTACGTTATGAAGCTCCAAAAGAAGAATATACAGGGTTGCGTTTAGAACGTAGTGACCGTCTATTTGATGTTCCATTTGAAAAATGGGAACAGCACACAGGTCAAACAATTGATTTGTCAACTTGGGAGGGCACAGGCGAGGGTATGATAGGCGGACCGACAAAACAACAAATAGAATTTTATTTGGATGGTCCATTGGCATTTATAGCAGCTTTCACAGATGAAAAAGAAATCCGGAATGGAATAAAGGAACTCCGTCAATGGCTCAAAGATGAAAATATAGATTTCTCTAAAAATGCACGAAATCAGATTGAGGAAGAAATTAGGTACGCAAATTATTGCATCAAGGAAGGAAGAAAATTTAGAAATAACCAAAAGAAAAAATGCTAACGACTGTTCAATCTGACGTTTTTCGCCGCTACGCTTTGAAAAATGCAAGTTAAACAGTCGTTAGCTTAAAAAATATGGAAGAATTACCAGCAATCGAAGTAACCAAGAAATCAGGAAATGAAGTATTTCACATATCTGGGAAACCATTGACTTTCAATCTTATGTCTTTTTGGCAATGGTCATCATCGGACTTGGCAGGCAATGCTCTACGGGGAATGTTTGCAGAGTTTATCGTTGCATCAGCAGTTGGTAGTACAGTTGACACCAGAAAGGAATGGGGCGCCTTCGATATCGAAGATTGAAGTGAAATCCACTGCCTATGTCCAAAGCTGGTCTCAGAAAAAACTGTCTTCAATTCAATTTAGTATCCAACCCACTCAGGGTTGGGATGCAACATCAAATACATATTCATCGGAAAGAGTGAGGCAATCAGATATTTATGTCTTTTGTGTTTTATCACATAAAAACAAAAAAACCATTGATCCTTTGAACCTCGATCAGTGGGAGTTTTATGTTATAGACACAGATAGATTAAACAGGTCGGTTGGTAATCAAAAAAGAATCATGTTGTCTCGGCTTATAAAGCTGGGACCGCGCAAAGTTACGTACAAAGATATTGCTGCAACAGTTAAACGAGTGAAGGGTAACATCATAAGCTAACAACTTCTTGCACCTAACCACAAGCAGCAAGTTTTTTTCAAAAGGGTTTCTGCAGAGTATGTTTTATAGTTTGCAAATATTTTATATCCTGTTTGCTTGTGGTAGGTGAAGAATGGTCGTTATGGCTAACAAACACAAAATGGAGGAGGTGAAATTATGAGCAGTCTGCAACTTGATTGTGGGGCTTGTAAAACTGAGTCATCGATGAAAGCAACTAAAATTCCAAGGTTTTAATATAATTTTAAGAATTATTGGTTTTATTATCGCTATTCCCTCTGTATTGGGAGTACTATTTTCAATAATTATGCTTTTCACCACTGGGCAAGCAACTTCTGAGGTAATGTCTACTGCGCAAAGTGATGCTGAAACTGCTGGAGCTGCAATTGGTGCAACTATGGGTTTTGGTATTTCCATTTTTATTGGTGCAAGTTCTCTGGTAGGTGGTACAATTGGATATTTGTTATTGATGAAAAGAAAAGTATACAAGTGCTTGAGGTGTGGTTATATATTAGACAGGGCGTAATTAAACATCTCTATTTAACATTTCTATTGTTATCTTAACCGGCACTTTTTAAGTATTTGCTGGAATGTGCTTTTATTCAATCGTAAAAAGTTAGGAGGAAAGAGAAATATGAATATTAATTTAACAGCAATATTTGAGAAATCACCTCTTGGTTACATTGGATACATTGAAGAACTCCCAGGTGCAAACACACAGGGTAATACATTGGAAGAAACAAAAGAAAATCTTGCGGAAGCTGTCCAGTTGGTTCTTGAAACTAATCGTAAGCTGACAGAAGAGGAAAATAAAGGAAAGGAAATAATTAAAGAAACATTTGGTGTGATTTCCGCATGAAAAGAAAAGATTTGATTCGGCATTTAGAAAAGAATGGATGCGAGTTTCTTCGTGAAGGAGGTAATCATACGGTATATGTAAATAGAATGGAAAAGAAGGTTTCTACGATTCCAAGGCATCGTGAGATTGATAAAAATCTGGCAAAAAGAATATGCAAAGATTTAGGAATATCCAAGCCATAACAAGCGCATTAAGCCAACCACCAATACATTAGCGGTTTAATATTTATCGAGGCTACCGCTCCAAGCCTCTCTTGTAACGTCACCGTACAGGTGGTGGCGACTTATGCGGGTCGTTAGCCAAAAAACAATAACTTTGAATTAGAGGGGAGAACTGAATGTCAACAGTAGGCGAAATCAAAGAAGCGATAGAAACGCTTCCAGAGAAAGATTATATCCAATTGAGGCAGTGGTTTTCGGAAAAAGACTGGGGAAAATGGGATAAACAGATTTTAGCGGATTCAGAAGCAGGAACGTTGGATTTCCTGATTAAGGAAGCCCTTGAGGAAAAATCTAAGGGAAAGCTTAAAGAACTCTAAATGCATCGGACAACAAATCGATTCTGGAAATATTTTGAGAATCTTCCACAACTTGTTCAAATGAGAGCTAAGAAGAATTTTGAGCTTCTCAAAAAGAACCATTCACATCCATCTCTTCATTTTAAAAAAGTTGGAAAACTTTGGTCAGTCCGGGCAGGAATGAATCATAGGGCACTTTCAGTTGAAGATGGTAAAGATTATATTTTGGTTTGGATAGGTACTCACGATGAGTACGAGCGTATGATTAATAAAAAGGGCTAACACCTATAAGGCCCCCGTTGTCAAGCGATAAAGTACTCCTCATAGAAAGAGTTAAGATACTTTTCCTTAATAATTTATATATCTGCCTCAAAAAAAGAATCAATACTCCGGCTTTATTTCAAAATATAGCAGTTACAGGAGTACCCTGTGCACCAAACACCTATTGGGGTTCAATAGTCATGAGCTTTAAATCACTCCCACTCGATAGTGCTTGGTGGTTTTGAACTGATATCATAAACAACACGGTTAACTCCCCTGACCTCATTAATTATGCGGCTTGAAATATTGGCCAGTACTTCGTATGGTAATTTTACCCAATCTGCTGTCATAAAGTCGGTTGTTTCAACAGCCCTTAAAGCGATAACATTTTCGTAACTTCTTTCATCTCCCATAACACCAACGGTACTTACCGGTAAGAAGACGGCAAATGCTTGAGCAATTTTTCCATAAAAACCTGCTGATTGTATCTCCTGGATCATGATTTCATCTGCACATCTGAGGATTTCCAATCGGTCTTGTGTGATTTCTCCTATTATCCTTATAGCAAGACCAGGGCCGGGAAAGGGGTGTCTCCATATGATTTCATCCGGCAAGCCAAGTTCCGAACCCATTTTTCTCACTTCATCTTTGAAAAGCTCTTTCAGGGGCTCGACAAGTTCAAAACCCAATTCTGCAGGCAATGCCCCCACATTGTGATGGCTTTTTATAGTGGCAGTAGGGCCGCCATGTGCAGAAACGCTTTCTATAATATCCGGGTAGAGTGTGCCCTGTGCCAGGTATTTAATATCAGCCAACTTATTTGCTTCATCTTTAAACACATCAATAAACTCGTGGCCGATAATTTTCCTTTTCTGCTCCGGATCGGTTACACCTGATAACTTTTCCAGGAATCTCTCCTTTGCATTAACAGGATGTAAATCTACTTTGAAATTATTATTGAAGGCTTCTATTACACTTTCAAATTCGTTTATTCTCAGTAATCCGTTGTCTACGAAAATGCAGGAAAGCTTGCTGCCTATTGCATTGTAAATAAGAGCAGCGGCAACAGCAGAATCAACACCGCCTGACAGGCCACAAACAACTCTTTCATTTCCAACCTGCTTTTGTATTTTTTCTACCGCACTTTTTATATAGGAACTCATTATCCAGTCACCAGCACAGCCACAAATATTGAAAAGAAAGTTACGTATAATCTGATTGCCAGATGTGGTGTGTGTTACTTCCGGGTGGAATTGAACGCCATAGAAACTCTTCTCTTTATGTCTTGCTGCTGCGTAAGGACAATTTTCCGTATATGCAAGTGATTGGAAATCTTCAGGAAGCCCTATTGCCTGATCACCATGACTCATCCATACATCTATAGAATCACCCAGTGTATCATCAAAAAGAGATGTATGGTCCTTGATGGTACATTTAGTGTTTCCGTATTCTCTGTTTTCTGATGATTTTATTTCGGCGCCTAATATTTGGCTGCCCAATTGAAACCCATAACATATCCCTAAAATTGGAATATCCATAAAAAGAATTTGTTCATCACATTGTGGTGCATTGGAAGCATATACACTGGATGGCCCGCCACTGAAGATTATGCCCTTTGGATTCAGTTTTTTGATTTCTTCAGGTGTTATTTTGTATGATACAATTTTACTATAGATATTTTGTTCCCTGATTCTCCTTGCAATCAGATGAGAGTATTGTGAACCAAAATCTACAACAAGTATGATTTCATGTGTTATTTTCTGCATATTCTTCAAAAATTAATTAAATGTTTGTCTAAATCAGCGCGACAAAATAACATAAAAAACACCTTGCGGTTGTTGAAAAAATAGACAAATTCGAGTCTGATTTTCCGTTAAAGAAGGTTTTTACACGTAATACTATATATCGTAGAAATAATCAAGTTAGTTTTTCTGATGGCCTGTAAAGGCATAAATTTGGGGTAGTTTGCAGGTATCAGAAAACCCTGTCACAGCAAACCCTTGACTTTGGGTTATATTTAGTTATATTCATTCCTCGAGTAGGAAAAAATACCCTTTTTAATGAAGAAGAAATATGGTATAATTTCCGCTTTTAAAGGTTATTTAAATAAGTAGTGGGAGGATTGGATTGAAGGCAGCTGAATTAGCACTATACAAGAAAACACTTCTGGAGCTTCGTGAAAAGCTGGTTGGAAACGTAAACTTTATGGAAGACGAAGCATTGGGGAAATCCAGACAGGATGCTTCAGGAGATCTATCAAACGTACCTATCCACATGGCTGATGTTGGTACTGACAATTATGACCGTGATTTAACCATCGGGCTTATTCAAAATGGCGAGGAAGAGTTAAGGTCAATAGATGAGGCTTTGGAAAGGATAAGTAATAAGAAGTTTGGTTTGTGCGAGGAGTGTGGAAAGAAGGTTTCCAAGGCACGTCTAACGGCGTTACCTTATGTAAAGAACTGTATTGAATGTCAGAGACAGGAGGAGGAATCTGATAAGACTTAAGGCCTCGAAAAATACCATTTTGTTTCTAGCTGTTACTTTTTCCGGTATTCTTCTTGACCTTCTGACAAAGTGGATAGTATTCGCAAATTTTAAAGGTGCCGGAAGATATGTAATTATAAAAGGTTTTCTGGGAATTGTTTGCAGTGAAAATGAGGGTGTTGTTTTTGGCTTTGCTCAAGGCAGAAACAATATCCTCATTTTTTTTTGTATAGCAGCTATAGGTGTTATTCTGTGGTTTTACAAAAGTTTCGACAAGTCCGGATCACTTCCCAGTATTGCTTTTGGTATGATACTTTCAGGTGCTATAGGAAATTTATGGGACAGGATCTTCCATCATCATGTTAGAGATTTCATAGATGTTCATTTAGGCATGGGGTACCATTGGCCGACCTTTAATATTGCGGACTCTCTAATATGTGTAGGAGTTGGTTTGATCTTTTATGAAACGCTGTTTACAAAAAAGCGGGGGGGTACGCTCACGCAGAAGAGTGTGTTGTAAGTTCCTGGTACTTCTTTAAGAGGTTGAGAGTTGCTTTGCCGGGTTTTCCTGATGCGATCTTTCTTCCGTCCAGGTTGACTACAGGAATAATTTCTGCCGCAGTTCCGGTCAAAAAACATTCATCAGCATTATATAAATCATCCCGCGTCAGTTGTTCTTCTTTCACATTCATGCCTGCCTCGTTAGCAAGTTCGATGACTACGTTTCTAGTTATTCCTATTAAGATTCCTGCAGTAGTGGGTGGTGTAACGATTTCGTTATCCTTCACTATAAAAATATTATCACCGGTACCTTCTGCCACATAACCATCTTTATTTAACATAATTCCCTCGGTAGCACCTGCATTAATACACTCAATCTTTGCCAGAATATTATTAAGGTAATTCAAGGACTTTACATTGGGGTTGAGTGCGTCAGAATGATTGCGAATTGTAGGGACGATAATTGCATCAAGTCCCTTTTCGTATAACTCTTTGGAATATAGTTGAATGAAATCTGTTATAATTATAACCTGTGACTCCGAACAGAGAAAAGGGTTAAGGCCGAGTTTTCCTACTCCCCTGGTTACAACCAATCTGATGTATGAATCTTTCAAATTGTTAGCCTTCAGGGTATTTAAAACGGCATCCTTAAGCTCATCCCTGGTCAACTGTATCTCCATGGAAATTGCCTTGGCGGAATTGTAAAGCCTGTCGATATGCTCTGAAAGCTTGAATACATTACCATTGTAACATCTAATACCTTCAAAGACTCCATCTCCATATAACAATCCGTGGTCGAAGACAGATACCTTGGCCTCATCTTTTGGATATAACTTTCCGTTTATATATACCTTAGGTTCCACTTACTATATTCCTCTCAATTACTGGTATAATCTGTAATCTTGCCATCAGTCATCCTGATTACATGCCCTGCTGATTTCGCAAATCTTTCATCGTGGGTAACCATTACCACTGTTTGCTTTGTATTTTCATTTAATTCCCAGATTAATTCCTGTATCTCTCTTCCAGACTTTGTATCGAGATTGCCGGTTGGTTCATCACACAACAATATCTCAGGATCATTCATCAATGCCCTGACGATTGCTACTCTCTGCTTCTCTCCTCCTGAGAGTTCGTTTGGCCTATGGTTTATCCTGCTTCCCAGGCCTACCCGTTCTAAAAGCTGTACTGCTTTTTCAGTATGCTCTTTTTTAGATACTGTCCTAAAGAACTTCTTGCCAATCAGGCGCGGCATCAAAACATTTTCTAATGCACTGAAATCGGGTAACAGATGATAAAATTGAAACACAAATCCAAAAATCCTGTTTCGCTTTTCAGCTAATTCTTTCTGGCCAAAGATATTTAAATTTTTACCCTTAAAGCTCACATGGCCGGAAGTTGGAGTATCTAATATGCCCAGTATATGAAGGAGTGTACTTTTGCCAGCACCCGAAGCGCCCAGGATTATTAGTATCTCACCTTCTTTTACATCCAGATTTATTCCGCTAAGTACAGGGATAGATGTTTTGCCTATTCTGTACTCCTTATGGATTTCATTTGCACACAGGTAGGCGTTATCAGTTGTTTCAGTCATGTATTAATACTTCCAGAATAAATTATATTGAAAACTAATTTGTTAAGATTGTTGTCGCAACAATGGGAACAAGATTACGTCCCGGATAGAAGTACTGTTTGTCAATATCATAACCAGCCTGTCAATTCCTATTCCTAAACCACCTGCAGGCGGCATTCCGTATTTGAGTGACTTCAGGAAGTCTTCGTCTATCTTGCCCTCTGTGTCATCATCAGTTATTTGTTCATGAAATCGCTTGCTTTGTTCGAGTGGTTCATTCAGTTCTGAATAGGAATTAGCTAGTTCCATTGTAGCAATATACAATTCAAACCTTTGGGCCAGGTTAGGATCATTATCGCAGGATTTTGTCAGCGGGCAGATAGTAACCGGGTAGTCAACCACGAACGTTGGATTCCACAACTCCTTCTCAACAAGTTCTCCAAAAATATGTTCAGCAATAACATCTTTGTGGACACCTTCAACCTCAATCCCTAACTCCCTACCTTTCGTTTTCAACCCTTCCTCATCGCCTAAATCAACTTTAGCATACTTTGACAGGAGTTCAGAGAACGTACTCCTCTGCCAGGGAGGAGACAAGTCTAATTGCCTTTCACCGTAAGGAATCTCAAAATTGTTGTGTAGTTCGTGCGACAGGCCGCTAATCAAACTTTCAGTAAGCTCCATCATTCCGTTATAGTCGCTATATGCCTGATAGAGCTCCATCATCGTAAACTCCGGATTATGCCGTGTGGAGAGACCTTCATTACGGAAGTTCCTGTTAATTTCATATACCCGTTCCATACCTCCTACAAGCAGTCTCTTTAAATACAATTCTGGTGCTATACGCAAAAACAAATCCATGTCTAATACATTGTGATGGGTAATAAAAGGCTTTGCTACAGCTCCGCCCGGAATGGATTGCATCATAGGGGTTTCAACTTCAACAAACTTTCTGTCATCAAGGAAATTCCTGATCGATTTTATAATGTTAGATCTCTTCAAAAAAAGATCCATTACCTCATCATTTGATGAGAGGTCAATGTAACGCTGCCTGTATCTGATTTCTACATCCTTTAAGCCATGCCATTTTTCAGGTGGTGGAAGCAGGGCTTTGGAAAGCACGGTAATGTCATCGGCAAAGATGGTTATTTCGCCGGTTCGAGTCTTAACTAATCCACCCTCAACACCAATTATGTCACCCAGGTCCAACAGACGAAAAATTTCATATTTTTCTTCACCCACAGTATTGAGCTTCACATAAACCTGTAGTTTGCCTGTCCAATCCTTTATGTGAAGAAATGAAGCCTTACCATGAGGTCTTATGGTCATGATCCTGCCGGCACATTTCACCTTCTTTCCTTCGTCTTCCTCCGAGTAACTCTCTATTACTTCGTTCAAAGGTGTGGCGTTTTTGTAACATGCACCATAAGGTTCGACTCCCTTATCCCTGAGTTTGTTTAGTTTTTCAATTCTGGTATTTTCAAGAGTTTCCAATAGATTCCTCTAACACTAAATACAATAGTACCTTGTATTCAAGGCTATTTTCATTGTTTACGATGTGTTTTCATTTTTTCCCCCTTTCGCAAAAGGGGAATCAATGGGGGGTTGATGAATAAAATAGAGAGTTTTAGATTAATCGGATTATTCTATCAGCAAAGAACATACTGTCAAGTTAAAATGCAAAATGACATTGATGGTGAAGATATGCTTTGTTTCTCCTTGAATATATGATTTAAAAGCATTAATATTAGAAAAATGGATCAACGTTTTACCAAGAAAGAACGTCTGCTGAAGAGAAAAGAATTCCAGAGAGTCTTTGATAATGGGAAGGCTTACGGCAACGATCAGGTAAAGATATATGCGTTATTAAATGATGATTCTGTTTCCCGTCTGGGTCTAGTCGTGGGACGGAAGTTTGGTAATGCTCCTAAGCGCAACAGATTTAAGAGAATCTTTCGAGAGGCATACAGATTAAATAAAAGTTTGTTGAGCAAAGGCGTAGACATAATTATAATTCCAAGGCCGGGGTTGTCGGATCTCTCGCTAAGGGCAGTAGAAGATAAATTTAAGAGGATCCTGTCACAAATTAATGAAGAATTGGCAAAATGAAATATTTATTAATTAAATTTGTACAGATTTATCAGGCAATTCTGTCTCCTCTCTTACATCCCTCATGCCGCTTCTATCCAACATGCTCACAATACGTAGTTGAAGCAATTGAGAAAAGAGGTATTGTGGTAGGGATATTGAAGGGTATCTGGAGAATCTTGAGATGCCATCCATTTGGCGGATCGGGATATGATCCTGTTAAGTAGGGGCGAACGGCCGTTCGCCCCTACACATAAAAATATAATGATTAATACAGATAAAAAAGTCATCGAATGCGTACCAAACTTCAGTGAAGGTCGAAACCTGGATATTATAGATAAGATTGCATCAGCGGTAAAATCAACCCAAAATGTCAAGCTCTTGAATGTAGAACCTGACAAGGACTACAACAGGACAGTAATAACCTTTGCCGGAGAACCTTCCGGTGTAAAAGAAGCGGCATTTAATGCAATATCTACTGCGTCGGAACTTATAGATATGTCACGGCAAAAGGGAGAGCATCCGAGAATAGGCGCTACTGACGTCTGCCCGATAATACCTGTTGCCAATGCAACAAGGGAAGAGTGTGTGAAATTAGCAAACGAACTGGGAAGAGACGTAGGTGAGAAGCTGGGCATTCCTGTATATCTATATGAGAATGCTGCAATATCAGAAGAAAGAAGAAACCTTGAAAATATCAGGAAGGGAGAATATGAAGGCCTGAAGCAAAAGCTGAGAGATTGGGTACCGGATTACGGGCCGGTGGAATACAATGATAATGTCAGGAAATCCGGTGCAACAGTGATCGGGGCCAGATTCTTTCTGATTGCCTATAACGTGAACCTGGGTTTTGATGATATCCGTGTTGCTAACGAGATAGCAAGGAAGGTGAGAGAATCTGGTTCTATGATTGCGGACGAGACTGGTGAGAAGAGAAGAGTTCCCGGAATCCTAAAATATGTAAAGGCAATAGGTGTCGAATTAAGGGAATACAATATATCACAGGTTTCCATGAACCTGACTAACTATAAGGAGACTCCGATTCATAAGGCATTTGAGACCGTAAAGACTCAAGCCAGAGAGTTTGGCATGGAGGCAACAGGAAGTGAGATAATCGGCCTGGTACCAAAAGAAGCCCTGGTAGAGGCCGGAACCTTTTATGCAGGTAATAATTCTGAAGAAGAACTTATAAAAGCAGCAATAGAAAACCTCGGATTGAGTCAATTAAATAAATTTGAACCCGGGAATAAGATAATAGAAAATCTGTTGTGAAGAAGCTTCTTTCAGCGTGATTAGAAGGACCTTAAAAACATTAGACAAGATAACAGGACAAAAAAGGATATTTGACAAATCCAATTCGTCTCGCTAGTCTTGTCTAAAACCTTTCTTTGGAATATTATGGCGAATTGCTGGAAATGTGGACGTTACCTGGGCGTTAAAGATGAATGGAAGAAGATGAAGACTGACAAGGGTGATATCTGCTACGTATGTTACCACGAATCAAAAGAATCTGCAGAAGAACAAATCCAGAAAGATATGGATAAGATAATGAAAAAGAAGGTGGACTAGTTGATGTTCAGCGTAGGTTACAATTCTTTAATGATGAAGAAATATTTATCACAATTTGGAACTGTAGTAGGCATTATCACTGTATTAATTTTTCTAATTGGATGTGCTCAAACTATAGCATTGAATAAACTGGAGAGATTGGTTTTGGATGACGATGAATATCATAGTCATCCAAAACCGAATGCAATTAGTTGCATTGAGAGTATTGATTATGAAAGACATCATGAAGAGATTGTAAATATAATATTTGAAAGCGGTAATCTTGATTTAATTGACCAGTTTGTTGAATATTTTCCGGATGACTTTAGAAACTATATTGTTAGAGGAGATCGTTATGTAAAGAATGCGATGATGCAGCAAATGATAGGGATTCTTATGAAATCTTCGGTTACTTCTTCATTTAATACAGCTAAAGAGAGTTACATGAAGGCATTGGAGTTAAATAACAGAGATATTTATGCTCTTGGTGTCCTTAGTTTTCTTTATGGAGAAGAGAAGGAATATGATAAGGCGGAAGAACTGTTAAAAAGAGGGCTTGGGTTTGCACCAAATAATCCTTTACTTTACATGGCGTTAGGTCAGATGTATGACAGGAAGAAAGAATACAATATTGCAATTGATTATTATGAGAAAGTTTTAGGATTTACTGAAGAAGAAGTAGAAAAGGAATTTGAACATATGAAACAATATTATCATAAGTTAATGGATTCTTATCCTGATTCACTTGCAAAAGCAAAAGAAGAAGCCAGAAAAAATCTTAAAAAAAATTATAGGAAAATCGGAAGAGAAACAACATGACGAAAGTCCTCTCTTTCGAGAGGAATCCAATACTGGACTCCTCTCGAAAGAGAGGAACATGTCCTGGTTTTTACTTGTGACCGCCTGACCACCAGGCGTATGGGGGGGAACAATCGTTCCCACGCTCTGCGTGGGAATGCCTATTGCAAGACGCTCTGCGTCACTACTCCATACAAACTCCCAATAAACATTTTTTTTATGGATAGCATGATGGGAACCGTTCGTACCCAATGTCATTGAATTAAGACTTTTTTCTAAAATTCAGTGTATATCAGCAAACTGTAGCGGAATGGCTTCCCGCCTGTACCTATTCGGGCAGGTAGTCTTCCATTTATACACTTAGACATGTTAATGGAAACCTGAAGGTTTCCGCTACGTCTTAATTCAATGACATTCCAGTATGATCTGTCGGGCATACCTATCGACAAGATTTATCATTCTAACTCCACTATTTCAGCGTCTATAGAAGCTCCTTTTATATATAAGAAGGCTATCGAGACCGGGTACTTAAACCGTCTTGGACCCGCGCTTCCGGGGTTGAGGAATAGTACCCCGTTTCGCTCCTCAATCTTAGGTATGTGTGAATGGCCGCTGATGACAGCGTTAAATCCAGCTGCTACAGGGTCCAGGTCAAGTGTATTCAAATCATGAAGGACATATAAATGTTTCTTGCCCACTTGTACGAATTCAGTGAAAGGAATGTTTTCAGACCATTTACCACCGTCAACATTTCCACGAACCGGGTAAACCCTGGCAATACCTTGTAGAGTTTCAAGTACCTCTGGTTTTCCCACATCTCCCGCGTGCACAATCAAATCTACATCTTTAAATGATTTAACTACGCTTTGCCTTATAAGGCCGTGAGTGTCTGAAATTATACCTATCTTATGATCATATTTACGTTTCATCTCATGCTAATTGTATATTGCTTTAGCCTGCGACTAAAATATTATGTTTATTGTGATTTCTATTTCATAAGCGAATGGATGCGTTTGACATCAGTCAAAGCCTTGTCTGTGGGGACTAGCGGGGTAATTTCTATATCGGTAAAGAATGGAAATAGTGGAAGGTTTGTTACGAGTTGGTCAAGGTCTTCATTAGTATCAACTTCAATAATAGCGGCGGCGCCTCTGCTGCCGGCCAGTTTGCCACCGGCAAGGATCCTGCCCCTTTTTTTCATCCTGATAAAATATTCCCATTCTTTGACTACAAATCCCAGGAAATCCTTCACCGGTATATCAGGTAATTTCTTTATTTCAACTTTTAACAAGAAGATCATTTTATATAAACTCCTTTCCGTCTTATTAAACCATATTTGTATGTCAAAATCCGAAATGCGAATATCGAAACTCAAAACAAACTCGAAGTTCAAATTTTCAAATGTCAGAAACAAAAAAGACAGTTGTTGCTTGGTGTCTTTGTTTTGAATTTAGAGATTTAATTATTTGATATTTGTTTCGTATTTCGTACTTCGTGTTTCGAGTTTAACAATTTATAGATATTCATTCTTGCTTTTGTGTCTATCTGCAATTATCTGCCAGTGTCTTATTTAAATTACAACGCCAGTCCTCCATCAACAGACAGTACCTGGCCGGTAATATATTTTGCATCGTCCGAAAGCATAAACATTGCGGTTTTTGCGACATCATCAGTCGTACCGAATCGCTTTAGCGAAGTCATATCTATCATCTTTGTTTTGTATTCTTCCGGAAGCTCAGAGGTCATATCCGTCTCTATGAATCCACATGCAATGGCATTAACATTAATATTTGCCTTACCGACCTCTTTCGCAAGGGCCTTTGTAAAGCCAATCATTCCAGCCTTGGAAGCTGAGTAATTGGACTGTCCTGCCACACCGGCAATACCGCTGACAGAAGTTATGTTGAGAATGTTTCCACGTTTCTGTTTGACCATAGTCATGATTACGGCCTTGGAGAAATTATACACACTCTTTAGATTTATATTGAGCACATCATCCCAGTCGTCCTCTTTCATTAAGGCGAGAAGTTTATCCCTCGTGATTCCCGCATTGTTAACCAGAATATCTATCTGTCCAAATTCATCCTTAACCTCTTTTGCCATCTCTTTTGCACCCTCAAAATTCGATACATCTGCCTTTTTTGCCATGGCCTTGACCCCGAGTGTCTCTATCTCCTTTACGAGTTCGTTTGCCAGGTCATCACTCTTGCTATAGTTGAAGGCAACATTACATCCGTGTTTTGCCAGCTCAAGTGCTATCGCTCTACCTATACCTCTGGTACCACCTGTTACTATTGCTGTCTTGTTACTCATAGTCTTACCTCCGGAAATTTTTATTATGTTTCTTTTAAGATTTTACTTTGTGAGTTTCTCGGTGAGCTTCTTTCTCAACCAGCTTTAAACGCATCATTTCAGCAAAGAGCTCTACTTCGTATTCAATACCTTTCCTTATGTCATGGTCAACTGCGTAGTTTATACATTTTTTCATCGTTTGTATAGCAGTATCATTATTTTCTGCCAGCTTACGTGCAAATTCTATAGACTCTTTAAGTACCTCTCTTGCAGGTGCCAGTGAGTTAACCAGTCCCCATGCAAGGGCGGTCTTTGCACGGATCATCTTTGCCGAAAACAGCATCTCCTTGGCCCTGGCTGCACCTATGACCTTTGGCAGCCTTATGGTTCCGCCGAGGCCGGGGATTATACTCAACTCAGGTTTTGCTTCCGGCAAACTGAAGAATGCTATTTCAGATGTTATGCGAATATCACACAATAATGCAAGCTCAAGTCCTGCACCAATTGTAACACCATTAAGGGCTGCAATAAGCGGCTTTCTGCAGTTCTCAATCTCTATATACATTTCATGAGCCCTTACGAACCTGTCGTAGTTCTTTTCTGCTACCAACCCTGAAATCCATGAACCAAATAATTCGTCCTGGTCTGCACCATCACAGAAAACGCCTCTGATACTGCTTGTTATTATTATGGACGTTATTCTCTCATCCTTCTCGTAAGAATCTATCTTGTCATATATAGCATCCAGCAGCCAGGAACCTATAGAATTCCTCGGACGTTTCTTCATCTTGATAATACCTGCGTATTTATTCTCCTGAAGTTTTACCTCCTCACATTCCAAATGCTGGTAACCAGAATCATCACCCATATTCATCCGTATGTCTTTCATAATCTTAAATCCTCAGACTTGCTTCAAATCCTTCATGTATTGCTTCGAGTGCAGTCCTGACCTCTACACAATCACCTATTTTATATAATTCATCAATCTTGCCATTTAATTTTCTGGTAAGGTTCTGGTTGGGTTTGTATCCTGCCGCAATTATAACAGTATCAGCAAGAAGATTAATATCTTTATTATCTTTTTCAAATGTTATAGAGGCTTTACCTGATTTGTTAATGTGTTTGATGTCTTTAACATTTATACCAGTTATACTGTTGATACCGGCATCTTTAACCTGCTTTAGGACGACCCACCTGGTTGAGATGCCGAATCTTCCACCGATTTTGTTTTTCATTTCCAGGATAGTGATATTTCGTTTTCCCCTTGAAGTAAGTTTTACAGCTTCATCCCCATTTATAACTCTGTTCTTTAGAAGAAAGCAGGCAACGTCAGGTTCCATTGCCCCCATCTTTGCAGTGTGAAGGGCAATCTCGCAGCCTATAGTGCCTCCGCCTATGATTACTACATCTTTGCCGACCTGTACCCTGTTGTCAAACACGTCTTCGGCCACAACAACGTTCTTTTCCTTAACACCAGAAATCTTAGGGATAATAGGACTCCCTCCAACAGCAGCAACTACAACATCCGGTTTTAATTCTTTTATAGTTTTCACATCTACATTTTTGCAGAATTGTATTTTTACATTCAATTTTTTAATTTGATTCTCCAGGAATTTAATGACATTTTCTATCTCTTCCCTTCCCGGAGGAATGTAAGCGTATCTCAATTGTCCGCCAAGTACATCTGTTTTTTCAAATAAATGCACGTCATGTCCTCTTAAAGCAGCAACTCTTGCTGCCTCCATACCTGCCGGCCCGCCGCCAATAACCATTACCTTTTTCTTCTTTTTAGCCTTCCTGATCTTTAATTCACTTTCTCTGCCGGCCCTGACATTATATAGACAACTTACAGATTTGAAGTTTAACAGAGAGTCGAAGCATCCCTGATTACAGGCAATACATCTTCTGATATCGTCGTATTGTTTCCTCTTATACTTTTTTGGTAATTCCGGGTCTGCTATTAATGGTCTTCCGATTGAAACAATGTCTGACTGATTATTGTCTATAACTTCTTCTGCCAGAGCCAGATCATTTATCCGTACCGATCCGATTACCGGTACTTTTACGTTATCCTTAATCTTTTCTGATAAAAAGATATAAGACATTCTCGGGATGGCCATAATCATTATGGGTGTACGGCTCTCATGCCAGCCGGGAGAAACATTAAACGCATCCACACCTGCCTTTTCCAGTTCCTTTGCTATCTCAACACTTTCATCAATCTTGAGGCCTTCATCTACAAAATCATCACCTGACATACGGAAGATTATGGGATAGCCCTTTCCCACCTTTTTTCTTATGGTTATGACCATCTCTTTTGCAAAATTTATCCTGTTCTTAAGGCTCCCTCCATATCTGTCCTTTCTCTTATTTGTTGCTTTCGAAAGAAACTGATTGATAAGATAGCCCATGCCGCCATGTATCTCTACTGCATCAAACCCTGCCTTCTTTACCCTTGTTGTGGCAGAGACATAGCTATCTATAACCTTCTTTATTTCAGGTATGGTTAGTGCGTGCGGTTTTTGTTTTATATTAGCATGGGCCAGGCTTGATGGCGATACGGGATGCGTTTTCGAGAAAAACGAAGAAGCACTTCTGCCTCCATGAAGAATTTGAGCGGCCACCTTGACATCATATTTATGGATTGTATCTGTTAATTTTCTTAATCCCGGTATAAACTCATCTTTGTCCAGACCAACTATACTCTTCCACACCTTGCCGGTCATTTCCGGATAACAACCACCTACTACAATTAATCCCACTCCACCGCGAGCCCTTTCTACATAAAAATCAATAAAACGCTTGTTAATAGAACCGTCCGACGTAAATCCAAGATCCATTGCGGACATGGCCAGTCTGTTCTTAATTTCTAATTTACCTATTTTTATTGGTTCAAATAATTTACTCATGTTTTTTAACAATCAGGCAGGAGTTATTTCCAGACAAATCAAACGAATTTATTAGGACTGTGTTTACATCTTTTTCGAGTTTCTCATTCACAACATTCAGATTACATTCAGGATCTTTTTCTTCGCAGTTAATTGTGGGTGGTATTAAACTATCGTTTATGGAAAGTAACGCGGACGCTGTCTGAACCGCTCCCGATGCTCCATAACTTTCCCCCAAAGCCGATTTAACGGTATGGACGGGAATGTTTTTACTCTTCTCTCCAAATAATTCCTGGATGGCTTTTGCCTCTATGAGGTCTGGTAATTTGCCTGAATTTCCATTTGCGTTAATCAGGTCTATATCTTCCGGAGACAAACCGGCATCTTCGATACATTTTTTCATAGCGTTCCCAGCTTTCTCAACTCTTTTTCCAGTATCACTGTTCCTGCCACCTGCAAAGATACTTCCATATCCGGAAACTTCACCATAGATCCTTGCCCCGCGGCTTACAGCGTAATCATGATCTTCCAATACGAATACATAACTGCCTTCACTCATGATAAAACCATCTCTTCTTTTGTCGAAAGGCATGCTGATCTCATTGCCGGTACCACTGGCTCCGGCCAGCATCTTCTGCAGATAAAATATCATGTATAGATCCAGTGAGATCTGCTCGACTCCACCCGCTATGATTACGTTTGTCTTTCCATTCTGTATAAGTTTAAAGGCATTACCAACAGCATCGGTACTTGACGTAAAGCCTGAAGAAATNGTCCTGGCAAAATTCTTCATCTTGAAGACAACCGAGGCATAGTTTATGGATGAATTCAGGGCAACATCATAGCTCTGCATTGGCGAAAGCCCTGAAGGATTCTCTCTGGCAATATCGTGAAAGTAATCTGTTGTTTGGGAAAAATTTCCAAGGGAAGAACCTATGATGATTCCCGTCTGGTCTGAAAGCTCTTCATCTATCTCCAGTTTTGCATCGTCAAGTGCCATCTTTACACTGGAACCCAGAAATTTAGTTCCCTTGTTAAGGTATCTTAAACCTTTACGCCCTAAAAATTCTTCCGTATTTAAATCTTTTACCTCTGCACCGTTTTTGCATTCATATTTTGATAAGTCCAGGTATTCCATTGGCGCTATACCGGAATTACCAGAAACAAGATTCTTCCAGAAATCCTGATGTCCAATACCCAGTGGAGATACAACTCCAATACCAGTGACTACGGCTTTCTTACTCATCTATAATCTGCTAAAAATATTCGTGACATTGTTTCCGCCAAAGGCGAAGGAATTGTTTAACACGCAATCGACTTTCAGTTCCCGTCCCTCATTTGGCACGTAATCCAGATCACACTGAGGGTCCGGAGTTTTATAGTGTATGGTAGGCGGAATAGAATTATTCTTAATCGACAGGCAGCTAACGACAGATTCTATCGCACTGGCTGCACCCATTGTGTGTCCGATCATGGATTTTATGGAACTGACCGGTATGTCACTTGCCCGTTCCTTAAAGACTGATTTTATGGCCAACGTCTCCATTATGTCATTTAATGGAGTTCCGGTTCCATGGGCGTTGATGTAGTCTACATCCTTATAAGACAGTTCAGCCATGGATAGTGCATTTGACATGGCCTCTATTGCACCTGCTCCTTCAGGGTGGGGCGCCGTCATATGATGCCCGTCACAGCTCATTCCATAACCCTTCAATTCTGCATAAATATTAGCATTTCTTTTTGATGCAGAGTCCAATGTTTCTATCACCATTATTCCTGCACCTTCTCCGATTACGAGACCCTTTCTGTCCTTGTCAAATGGCTGACACTTTTCAGGAGCTAAGGCCTTTAGATTATGAAAATGTGTAAACTCGGTTTGTGGTATAAGCTCGCCGCCACCTACCAGCATAACGTCAACTTTCCCTTCATATAAAAGGTCTAATGCCCAGGCAATAGCATGATTGCCTGAAGAACAGGCATTCAATGAGACCATGTTCGGTCCTTCAAAACCAAAATCTTCAGAGAGCAGTGTGGTTATGGAAGATGGTGGATATGTGAGAGCAACACCCATGTCAAAGCCGTTAGCCTTATCCTCGGGCGCATTGCGCAGCAGGTATTCAAAAGGAGGAAGTTCACCGGCGAGGGTTCCAACTGCAATACCAAATCTTTCACTGTCATATCCGGCAATATCACTCAAGCCACTATCTTCCAGAGCCTCCCTCGCAGCAGTGTATGTATATTTATGAATTGTATTCGCAGTGGTTTCGTTTTCAAAGACAGTATCAAGCTTGAAATCCTTGACCTCACACGCACGGTGTACCTTATACTGTGAGGTATCGAAAGACTTTAACTCTGCGGTACCGTCTTTGCCGTTCATGAGGGAATCCCACGCGTTTGCAACACCAATACCATTGGCGATTACTAATCCTAAACCGGTGACAACAACTCTTGGCATGTTTAATCCTTTGGAAAATGGAAATCCCCCTTATTCCCCATCAGCAAAAGGGGAGTAAAGTCCTCGGCGCAGTTTGTCCGTGGAGGGGGGATTTATTCTTTGGGCTCTTATTATCAGGAAACAAGTTAACCGATAACCTAAGTCTTCGTATCAGCCATCTCCAGATTTTTCTGATTTTTCAGTGATTCGTAACGTTCCAGGGCTCTTTCATAATCTCCTGAAGCTTGCAGTTCTCTCAGGTTTTCCAGCAGATGTTTATAAACCTCCTGCCAGTCAAGATTAACCCTGAAGGTAAACATTGCAGCATTAAGATTATTGAGTTCATCTTTTGCCGCTCTGAATTTTTTTCTTATTACTTCAGTTGAATATATGTTGTTATAAATATACTCTATGCCATCAATAAATTCCTGAAGTGAGAGCTTTGACAAGATATATGTCAGATGATGCGATGTATAGTAAATCCAGTCTTCAGGAAAGTTTGTTCTGAACAGTCTGTTTTCACCATTAAGCCTCTGTTGTAATGGTGTATTGATAAATGGACACAAAATACCACAAGTCATGATATCGATCTTTGCGTCTAATATGAAATCAACTACATCTTTAAATGTATCCGGCGTGTCATTGTCATTTCCAAAGACCATTGTTCCCCAGACTGCGAGGCCATGCTTCCTTATATTCTTTATTGCCTCTTTATATTTATCTATTGTTATACGAAGATTTACGCCTTTATTCATTGATTTTAACGCATCTTCATTTATAGATTCAATACCAATGAGCACACCAACACATCCACTCTTTGCTATATAGTCCAGTGTTTCGTCATCCTCAAAAATATTCAGTGAAGTAAACCCGAACCAGTTCTGGTAAATACCTCTGTCAACCATCCCCTTAAAAAGGTTTCTGACCCTCTCATATGATTTCTTGCTATGGCCGTAAAAATTCTCATCTGTCAGGATGAGTCCTCTATATTGTCCTTTTATTGCCTCCAGTTCGTTCAGGACATCTTCTATAGGCCTTTCTCTGTACTTTCTTCCCTGGAACTGTGGAACTGAACAGAACTCACAACTGAACGGACAACCAGCGGTTGTAATAATGCCGGAGTACCGGTATTTATATTTATCTGTCAAAAACTTTCTATCCGGTAGAAGCTCCTTATATGTTTCCATAGGAGTCAGGCCGCCATCATATGTTGGCTTGAGTTCGTTTTTTTCAAAATCAGAAATTATCTGTTCCCATATCGGAACAGCTTCTCTTATTATCACAGAGTCAACGTATTTAGCTGCCTCTTCAGGATAACTTGTTGCATGTACTCCACCCATTATGACGGGTATTCCATTCCTTTTGCATGCGGTGGCGATTTGATATGCCCTGTTTGCCTGATAACTTACGGACGTTATTCCTACCAGGGCGACATTCGTCTTATCGAAACAGACATTTTCACCTTTTTCATCCACCGCCAGTTCCTGAGTTTCATCTATTATGTCTACTTCCCAGTTGTCAGGCGTTAATGCCTTCAAATATCCCAGGTTTACCGGCATCTGGTTTAGTACTGAAACATTTTCCTCGCCTACGTTACCTATCGGATGAGGGTTTATAAGGATTAGTTTTTTCATTTTATTCTTTTGTTCCCGTATACGGTTCTTTAGATACTAACAGTACATGTGCTACGGCATAGTCTTTACAATGCGACAGTGAAACCGATATCTCACCAATATTTTTTTCCATTGCCAGTTCTTTTGCCCTGCCATAAAGATTAACATAGGGCTTGCCCAATTCGTCATTTAGTGTTTCTATATCCGTCCACTTCATCCTGTCTCTTAAACCGGTTCCGAACGCCTTAAGTACAGCTTCTTTTGAAGCAAAACGTACTGCATAATGTTGATAGCAGTTCCTTTTGGACTGACAATATTCCATCTCATCAGAAGTATAAACTCTCCTGATAAAGTTCTTGTGTGAGCCGAAGACTTTTTCTATCCTGTCAATTTCTATAATATCTATGCCAGTATACATTTACAATCTTTTAATCTGAGAAATTTATAATTAAAAAAAAAAAAATCGTGTGTTCTATAGTACTGAAAGGGTGGTATATTCAGAAACAGTGAGTAAGGCAGGAACGTTTATGAAATTACTTTGCATAAGTATTTAGTTTTACATACTATAAGTCAATTCAACTACAAATTTAGTAAAAAATTCTAATGGTTGTATTGGTTGTTGTCAACCATAATTTCAATGTATATGAACCAGCATGTTGAAGTGGCAAGTAGGCATGCTAAAACCAAATCCTGGTTGCAGTTATCCTCGGACAAAAGGCGCCGAGGACTTTACTCTGGCAAAATAGTTTTTGGATTTTTTCCGAAAACTATTTTGAGATGAGTATACAATGATTTGACAGCAATTTGCGACTACCTCTGCTTTTGTCAATCAATTGATGAAGTCCTTCAAATCACCTCATCTATTGACTTAATCGTGGAGTAGAATCCGTTCCTTATCATCTGATTCAATGTATCGTCAGCTATTTTACGAGTCATAATCCTTTTTTTTACTGCTTTTATAAGGATGCCAATTGTTCCAGTAAGTTTTACATTCTGGAATTCTGCCTCTCGCCTTGCCGCCCTATCATCACATGCAAAGATAAAAGACCTGATCTTTGCAACAGCAATACTTGATGACTCTCCCATGCCGAGCGATACGGAAAGCATTTCAAAAATACCCTTTTCTTTCCTGCTATTTAGCGTGACTTCTTTTAACCATCCTTTATCCAGAGCACTCTTCAGTCTTGAAAGGTTTAAATGACCCTTTAATATACCCTGCATGTTTTCCGCAACAACGTAGTTTGTGACGTATGATTTATTTGCATAAAGTTTTTCGACAATATCAAGAGAATCTGAAAGCGCAAAATTGCTCAAGACGCAGTTATCAAATATTGTCTTAGGCATTTACTACATCCTGTAAAATTTCTTTCTTATCCTGGGCTTTTAGAGGGATGCCTTTTTCTTTCAAATAAAGCCTTGTACTGACAGGATCAACTCCTAGTATTTCTGAGAGCTTACCAATACTGATAAAACCCTCTTTGTAAGACTCAAGTGCAACCGATTTTCTGTGTACAATTTTATCGAGGTCATATTTTGAATCGACTGCATTTCTTACAAGTTCGCCAAGGGTTTTTTTCTCCTTGGTTGCATTTTTTTTTAACAACATATGTTGTTCATCCGTAAGCATTATGTTTGTTCTTTTCATGTCTGGCCTCCAAAACTTATATGTGTAACATTATGTGTTGCATTATAATATGTGCCGTCGGCTAAAATCAACAGAAAAAATGATTAATAATTTCAATCCTCTTTAAAGCAACACAAGGGTCAGACCTTCATTATTCAATAACAAGCTGTCCTTTTAACACTTCAATCTCTTTCCGAAGCTTCTCATCTCTTTTCATCCTGTCTTCTACTCCCTTTAAAGACTCGCTCACCGT
>JAANXD010000010.1 GCA_018263435.1 Candidatus Scalindua arabica
GAGCTTTGATGTGTTGGTAAAGCAGAATGAATATAAAGGACGCTCCCCAAAAATAGGGACAGCGACCGTTTATTGACAAATGGAGATAATAGTCCTGAACCTCACATCTTGCAGATACCCTGCTTTGACTCATCTACAAAGGTTGAGATCTCAGCAGCCGGACCGGGAAGTATTTGGGATTAAGGGATTTTTTATTTGGTAATTATATTTAATGTTTAAGCAACTTCCAGAGAACGAACGTTGAATATTTCATTTTCGGTTAATGGTTCAATTGCCGATTCAGGCAGAGTTATAACGGCTATTGTGTTTCCGAGTACATCGAATACTTCTAATGAATAACCATCTTCTCCATTTGAGACGGGATGATGATCCACAATAGTTGCAACGTCGCCTTTTTTTAATCTTTTTTCAGGAATATCTTTTGTTAGAACGATTTCATTAAATAGTTTATATGCCATTTTATTACTCCTTTTTATCTGGATACATTGTGATAAATTTGCTTATACCTGTTTCTGTTTCTATTATCCAAATTGTACAAACAGAAAGACTTATTCCATTAGGGCCGGTTAGTTTTCCTTTAATTTCATAAAGCTGACCATATTCCGTTTTTTCCGTCGGCACTACATCAAGAGATAAAATCTGCTTTCTCAAATCATACTCCAAGACTTTCCAATTTTCAATAGTATATCCTAGTTTACTAAGCCACCGGGATTTATCATTACGCTTTTTAAATGCTAACAGATAATCGGTTAACTTTTCTGGTACAATTAATGTGTTTTCGGATAATTTCATATCGAGAAAACATCAGTAAAAACGAGTGTTTTTTAAACGGCAATTCATACAATTATATAGAGAAAGAAAAGGAGTCGAGTACCCCATTGACGCATGTACAAACACAGACCTCACATCTTGCAGATACCCTGCTTTGATTCATCTACAAAGGTTGAGATCTCGGCAGCCGGACCAGAGGGATAGGCTGATTTAATTTTCTCCACCGCATCACTTATATTCAGGCCTGATTGATAGAGTAACTTAAATGCTTCTTTAATTTCCTGCCTATCTTTTGTCGTTAATGTTGATCTCCGTAATCCGACCGAGTTCAAACCCAGGATCGTATTTCCCTCTAACGGTTTTACCAGGCAGAATGGAGGTACATCCTTGGAGATTCCACAGCTACCACCCAGCATAACAAGCCGTCCTACTGTCACAAACTGATGTAAGACACAATTTCCACTAATGAAGACCTGATCACCCACTTCCACATAACCTGCTAACAATGCACCGTTCGCGACTATAACCTTGCGGCCAAGTTTAACATTGTGACCGAAATGCGAAAACGCCATCAGGAAACAGTCGTCACCAATCTCTGTTACGGAATCTGGCTGAGTACCACGATTAATCGTAACACCTTCACGTATCTGACAGTTCGCTCCAATAGAAACAAAAGACTTTCCCCCTTCGAAGTTTACATCCTGAGGAATACCACCCAGAACAGCTCCCGCATGAACATTGCAGTGTGATCCTATCGAAGTGTATGGTCTGATACTGACATTGGGTCCGATGACAGATCCATCTCCAATAGTCACATCTGCTTCAATGACTGTAAATGGGCCAACTTCAACATCGTTTCCCAGCTCAGCACCTGGATCAATAATAGCAGTCTTGTGAATCATTGGTTTCCAGTTTGTTATACTTCGTTGGTTGGTTCAGGCTTGAAGCCTGAACAGAAACGTTCAGGTTCAATCAGCATGATTGAACCAGCAAGATTAATATTAATAAAATGTGGGTTCGCTACCGCTTAACCCACCCTACCTCTGCGAATGCATGAGGGTTTTCCTCTCTTTCGAGAGGAGTCCAGTTTGTTATACTTCGTTGGCTGGTTCAGGCGCGGAGTTTTGTGCCAAAGGTATTGCTGAGGTTTTCAACGATTTCTTCCTGCAATTTATCTACCTCTTCACTCTTCAAGGTTCTATCATCCGCCCTGAATATCAATCTGAAGGCTATGCTCTTCTTACCCTTTTCCACCTGCTTACCCCTGTAAACGTCAAAGAATTCGATGCCATCAACGTAGTCTATGTTAAGTGATTCGATACATTCTTTTATGCCTGCCCATGTAACCTTCTCATCACTTACAACTGCCAGGTCTCTCGCCACCGTGGGTAATGATGGAATCTTCCGATAGGAACTTTCAAGGTTTGTGTTATCTATCAGTATGTTGTAATCTAACTCTGCCACACACGGCCTGGTCCTGAAATCATAATCATTAATTACTTCTCTACTCAATCCGCCAATATATCCCAGCAGCTTACCCCCCAGTTTGAGTTCTGCAGATTCTTCAGGATTGAACAGGCCAAAATCAGAACGCATGGTCTCAAACTTTTGCACAATATTTAGTTGACTGAGTATCGCCTCTATAACACCTTTTAAGGATAGAAATCCTTCTTCACCAAGAATACACAGGCACTCCTTCTCCTCCGGCATCCCATCATCTTCCTGAGGTAAATATATCTTGGACAATTCATATATATTCGTCTTCTCTACGCCATAGTTCTGATTGTGTTTTTTTACACGCAGCAGATTATGCACAAGCGCTTTTCTCAGAAGATTTTCGTCCTGCCGTATCGGGTTAATAATTTTCAAACTGCTCATTTCAGACCAGATAGTACCATGCCTTTCATGCAGTTCGTCTACGATACTGTCAGTAATAACTTCATCAAAACCCAGTCCGGAAATAACAGATTTTGTCTTTTCAGTAACTTTGTCGAATATGTTGTCTTGTGTTAATTTTACACCTATATTACTTTTTACCGGTATTTTATCGTATCCGTGAATTCTGGCAACCTCTTCGATCAGGTCTACTTCCCTGTATACGTCCCCCCTGAAACTGGGAACTTCTACCGTCAGATTGTCTTCTGTTTCTCCCTCCGGCTTTATCGTGAACTGTAAACGTTCCAGGATGTCCTTTGCTGTCTTCTTATCAATGTTAAGCCCCAACAATCTATTCATCCGGGACATCCTCAAGGCGACACTCACATTCTTACCTTCAATATAGTTTTGATCGATTACACCTTCTACAACCTGACCACCAGCTATTTCCATTATCATCTTTGCTGCCCTCCTTGATACCCATTCAACACATTCAGGATCCACACGACGTTCAAAGCGATATGAGGAATCCGAGATGAGACTCAGTTTTCTCGATGTTCTTCTGACGTTTCTCGGATCAAAGAAGGCGCTTTCCAGGAGGATGTTCTTAGTTGTACCAGAAACTTCTGTATCCCTGCCTCCCATTATGCCCGCAATGGCTACCGGCCTTTGTGCGTCTGCAATCACCAGCATTTCATCAGTAAGTGTACACTTGCTGCCATCTATTGCCTCCATGGCCTCTCCCTTCTTTGCCCTTCTGACAACAATTCTCTTCTCACTTAATTTGTCAAAATCAAAGGCGTGTAACGGTTGACCGCTTTCCATCAAGACATAGTTTGTAATGTCTACTATATTATTCACGGGACGCAATCCGATACTGTTAATTTTCTTTTGTAGCCATTCCGGTGATGGGGCTATTTTTACATCTTTTATAATTCGTGCCGTATACCTCGGGCATAATTCATTATCTTCTATTGTAACACCGGTTAAATCATTCACATTTTCAGTCGTTGTCTCATAATCCACACCCGGAATAATAAGCTCACTGCGTACAATAGTGGCAACCTCTCTTGCGATACCAATAAAACCCAGACAATCAGGCCTGTTTGAGGTAACCTCAACCTCCAGGCAGAAATCATCGTCCACAGGATTTATTGTATCAACTACCAGTCCTGCATTTGTCAATTTCTCGGACAAGTCCTCTACTGAGAGATCGTGTTTGCAGTAATCCTTAAGCCAGTTGTAGCTGATTTTCATATGTGTATATGTGGATTCGGCCTCTGGCCTTAATCCACCCTACAAATAAACAATTGAATAGATTTTAAAATTGGTAAGCAATCGAAATAAAGTATATTTTGTAACTACCCCGCAGTCCCATCCTTCGCATGCAATGTCATTGAATTAAGGATTTTTTCGTAAATTCAGTGTATACCTGCAAACTGTAGCGGAATGGCTTTAGCCTTCCATTTACACACTTAGACATGGTAATGGAAACCTGAAGGTTTCCGCTACGTCTTAATTCAACAGTCAAAAAAGTTTCTCCTACTCAATATTGAATAGATTTTAAAATTGTGACAAGAATCTCAGGTCATTTTCAAAGAAAAGCCTTATGTTATCTATTCCATACTTCAGCATGGTAAGTCTCTCCACACCCAGACCAAATGCGAACCCGGTATACTTCTCCGCATCATAGCCAACAGTCTCAAACACATTAGGGTCTACCATTCCTGCACCCAATACCTCAACCCAGCCACTGTGAGAGCAGACACTACATCCTTTACCCTTACAGATAGAGCACGAAATATCTATCTCTGCGCTTGGTTCGGTAAAGGGAAAGAATGAAGGGCGAAATCTCATCTTAATATCCTGCCCGAAGTATGACTGGGCAAATAAGGTCAAAACATATTTTAAATCACCGAAGCTCACACCTTCATCCACCATCAAACCTTCAATCTGATGAAACATAGAGGCGTGCCTGGCATCAACTGTATCCGGCCTGAAAACCTTTCCGGGGGCAATCATCCTTATGGGAGGCTTCTTCTTCTCCATCACCCTTATCTGTACTGTTGAGGTCTGGCTTCTCAGGAGGCGTTTGCCTGCCCGAATAGGTCCAGGCGGGTTGCCCAGATAAAATGTATCGAAATCTTCTCTGGACGGATGGTCTGCGGGTATGTTCAGGGCATCAAAATTATAATATTCGTGTTCTACTTCAGGACCGTATTCTATATCAAAACACAGCTTTTTAAAGATTCCCTTTATTTCATCAATGGTCTGTACTATCGGGTGTCGGTGGCCATAGGATTTGTGTTCGCCAGGTTGCGATACATCGAGTGACGGCAGAGTAAGTGAAACTTCCGCAGAAGTGTTAAATTCACTTTTTCTCTCTTCTATCCATGTACCGATTTCCTGCTTAAGCTTATTTGCAGATTTCCCACTGTTTGCTCTCTGCTCAGGTGGCAGACTGGGAATTGCTTTAACTATTTCATTAATAACACCGGCTTTTCTTCCAAGATATTTAGTCTTTACCCTTTCAACTTCTTCCAGAGATTCAGCCTTTGCTAAATCTTCCTTTGCCTGATTTTGTATTTCACTTAATCTTTCTTGCATAAGAATCAAATCAAAAGAGGATTATATGCTTGATGAAATTTTGCGGAAAGATTTACCTGAACCAGATCGGTTATTTATTTCTATCCAATCGCAAAGCCTGGAGAAATTAACGTAAACCTTTCATTGGCAACTCCGGGCAGATGACGTTCAAGGCCACTCTGGCTTTGTCAAAAACCCGGAATTTATATCGTTTTGTTCCGGTTCAAGTAGAATCAAAAAAATGAAATTGGAGGGAAATTAAATATGCTGCTTTGATAACTCGACCAACTCATCAAAAGCTACAGGATCGTTCACTGCTGTTTCCGCTAATATCTTCCTGTTAACCTCAACATTGGCTTTTATCAATCCATTAATGAAACGACTATAATTTATCCCACGCATTTTAGCTGCTGCATTTATGCGTAATATCCAAAGTTTTCTGAAGTCTCTCTTTTTACGTTTTCTATCCCTGTAAGCAAAAGACAGTGCCCTCACATAAGTTTCACTGGCTTTACGAAAGAGATTACCTCTGCCTCCCCAATACCCTTTTGTGGCATTTAGAAGTCTTTTTCTTCCCTGTTTTCTTGCTGAACCTTTTCTTGCTCTTGGCATTCTTCAAACCTTTCTTGTGCTTATTTATAAATTTCGACTATGCTTTTCCTAAAGCGCGTAACAGTGTTCTGGTAAAACCCTTTGACACAAGGGCTGTTCTCTTGAGCCTCCTTTTATGATCCCCGGTCTTCCCGGACATTAGATGGCCTGCAAACGCCTTCTTCCTCTTAATCTTACCATTAGGTGAAACTCTAACCCTTTTCGCGAGTCCTTTATTAGTTTTTAATTTTGACATTCAAATATCCCTTCTTTCTTTTAACCTTTACTTTGGTGTTAAGATAACACCCATACTTCTTCCTGTTGACTTTGCTTGTGTTTCTACCTTGGCAATATCTTCCAGAGACCTTATAACTTCGTCAAATATATCCTTAGCCATGTCCTTGTGTGCTCTCTCTCGCCCCCTGAACATCATGTTAACCAGAACTCTATCTTTTCTTTCAAGAAACTTTCTTGCATTTTTTATCTTCGTCTGAAGATCATGTGCACCAATCTTTGGCCTTACCCTGATTTCCTTTAACTGAACGGTACGGCTTTTCTGATGTGATTTCTTGCTCAGTTTGTATTGGTGTTTACCATAATCCAGAATGCGGCATACGGGCGGATCGGTATTTGGTGAAACCTCAACCAGGTCCAAGCCTAATTCTATCGCCTTACTGAGAGCATCATGCTTTTTCATGATGCCTAATTGCTCTCCACCTTCACCAACAACTCTTACCGTCTTAGCATATATTCGTTCATTAATTCTCTGGTATTTCGAGATATTTTCACCCCCATTTTAAAAAATTAAATCTTCCTTAATGCAAGTATACCATTTGCTCAGAAAATTGATAAGGAGAAACACTAAGCTTTATTCTTAGCCTCCCCTTCAATACGTACCATGAATTCTGACAAAGGCAGAGACCCCTCGTCTCCGTCCTTACGACTCCTTACTGACACCGTATCGTCACTTACCTCTCTGTCCCCTATGATAAGAAGATATGGAATTTTCTCCAGAGTACCTTCTCTGATCTTAAAGCCGGTCTTCTCATTCCTTAAGTCACATTCAGCACGAATACCCATCTCAGTTAATTGATCTTTTATCTTATTGCTATAATCATCATGAGCGTCTGTTATTGGAAGTATCCTGACCTGTGTCGGCGCCAGCCATAAAGGGAAGTCGCCGGCATAGTGTTCCAACAAACACCCAAGAAATCTCTCCATTGAACCAAGTACGGTACGATGTACCATAACCACCTTATGTTTCTTACCATCAGAGGCGATATAATTAACGTCAAACCTTTCAGGCAAATTAAAATCTACCTGAATGGTCGGCCCCTGCCAGCCTCTGCCCAGCACATCCTTGATCTTTATGTCGATCGCCGGGCCGTAGAACTTTGCCTCGCCTTCTTCCCTTGTAAATTCCAGATTCTTTTGTTCAAGGGCGTTCTTCAGCGCTTCTTCAGCGAGATTCCAATTTTCATTCTCACCTATATACTTCTCGGATTCTCCCTTCCCCCTAACCGCAAGCTCAATCTCATATTCATTAAAACCAAAGCTCTGGAGCATATATTGCGCCAGATCTATAATACCAACTATCTCATTCTTTAATTGATCAGGCCTGCAGAATATATGTGCATCGTCCTGCGTAAAACCACGAACCCTCAAAAGCCCGTGCAAAACTCCCGACCTCTCAAACCTGTATACGGTTCCAAGCTCTCCCCACCTTAGAGGCAAATCACGATAGCTCCGAACCTTGGCCTGATACATAAGAATTGCAAAAGGGCAATTCATCGGCCTCAACATATACTCCTGCCCCTCAACCTCTATAGGGGAGAACATGCTCTCTTTATAGAAATCCAGATGGCCGCTGGTTTTCCAAAGATCTATTTTTGCAATATGAGGACTGTAGACTATTTCGTAACCGCGTTTATAATGTTCATCCCTCCAGAACGCTTCAATAATGCTCCTTATCCTGCCTCCTTTCGGATGCCAGAAAGCAAGACCGGGACCACCTTCTTCATGTATACTGTAAAGGTCTAATGCCGTACCAACTTTTCTGTGATCACGTTTTTTAGATTCCTCTAAAAACTTTAGATGTATCCTTAGATCCTTCTTATTCGTAAATGCCGTACCATAAATCCTCTGAAGCATCGGGTTGGTCTCTTTTCCACGCCAGTATGCTCCAGCAACACTCAACAGCTTGAATGCCGTAATCTTCTTTGTACTGGTGATATGGGGTCCCTTACACAGGTCAACAAAGCCACCCTGCCTGTAAAAGGAAATCGTCTGGTCTTCCAGTCCCTTGATCAGCTCGACTTTATATCTCTGGCCTGATTCTTCCATTCTTTTTACAGCTTCATCGTTAGTCTCTTCAAAGCGGTCGAAGGTCTCATCAGACTCTATAATCCTTTTCATCTCCTCCTCTATCTTTTCAAGGTCTTCTTCAGACAGAGCTGTATCCAGATCAAAGTCATAATAGAATCCGTCCTTTATAGAAGGACCAATACCAAGTTTAGCATTTGGATATAAATTAGTAACTGCCTGAGCCATTACATGAGCAGTACTATGCCTGAGTATCTCAAGTCCATCCTCAGAATCTGCCATCACGAAGTCCAGGGTTGTATCCGACTCAATCTGACAATCAAGATCCACAAGCGTACTATCTACCTTGCCGGCAATTGCAGCCGGACCGTGATTTTGATCAGCAAGATCGCTGGCGACATCCTTAACAGTTACCTTATCCTCATATTTCCTTTCAATGCCACCGGGTAGTTTTATCTTTACCATTTTTACTAATTTTACTAACTATTGATATAATTTCTAATAATAAGGAAAACTATCATTTTTACCTGATTTCCCGTATCTTTTCAACAAATATTTTCTATTGCCAAAAACAATTTGACATTAATATTTTCATGAACTATAATTCTGTCTCAAATTAAGCAAAACACTTAATAACAAGGGGTTAAAAATGCTCAAAAACATCGAAAAACAACTGAATCCGCTAAAAAACAGGCTCGTACATTTAAGGGACTCTCTTTGACCTGGTTTCAAAGGAAAAAGAACAGAAAGATATCGAAACGCAGTTAGAAAGTGCAGATTTCTGGAATAATAAAGAGAAGGCACAATCTACCATAAAAAAGCTTAAAACACTAAAGGAACTAACCTTACCTTTTCACGAATTACAAAAATCGCTTAATGATATAGTTGATTTATCAGAACTTGCTGAAGATGAGGACGAAAACGATAAAGAATTAGAATCAGAGATTACAAAAGATCTGCAATCATTTACCCAAAAGCTGGAAAAACTGGAATTCCGCATGATGCTGAGTGGTAAAAATGATTGCTGTAACGCATTTCTTAATATACATGCTGGTGCGGGAGGGACGGAGTCATGTGATTGGGCTTCAATGTTATTAAGAATGTATAGTATGTGGGCAGAAAAGAATAACTATTCCATGGAAACGATTGATCTTCTGCCCGGTGATGAAGCTGGAGTCAAAAGGGTAACTACCCTTATTAAAGGCAGTTTCACTTATGGTTATTTAAAGTCGGAAATTGGTGTCCACCGCCTGGTTCGCATATCACCATTCGATTCCAACAGTAGACGTCACACCTCGTTTGCAGCAGTTGACGTAATCCCTGAAATCGATGTTGAGATAGACATAGAAATTAACGAAAAAGATTTAAAAGTTGATACTTACCGTGCTTCAGGTGCTGGAGGCCAACACGTTAATAAAACATCTTCTGCTGTCAGGATTACGCATATACCAACCGGTATAATAGCACAGTGCCAGAACGACAGGTCTCAACACAAGAATAAAGCTACGGCTATGAAAATGTTAAAGTCAAAATTGTATCAACTAAAAGAGAAAGAGCTTGAGAAAGAGTTTGCAAATGCTTATGATGAAAAGGGCGAGATTGCGTGGGGCCATCAAATAAGGTCTTATGTTCTTCAGCCTTACACAATGATAAAAGACCTGAGAACAGGAGAAGAGACACCTAAAACACAAGCGTTTCTTGATGGTGAAATTGATGGTTTTCTTACTGCATACTTGAAATGGAAAATTGGCAAATAGAACTTATCGAATAACTTTATGATTTTAAGATTATGGATACTTTAAAAAATACTGATCCTGAAATATTCGCTGCAATCAGCGATGAAATTAAAAGACAGCAAAGCCACATTGAGCTTATTGCTTCGGAGAATTATTGCAGTACTGCCGTAATGCAGGCGCAAGGTTCAATAATGACTAATAAATATGCTGAAGGTTATCCTGACAAGCGTTGGTATGCAGGGTGCGGGCAAGTAGACGTCGCTGAAAAACTTGCCATCGAACGGGCAATGGATATCTTCGGAGCGGAGCACGCTAATGTCCAACCGCACTCCGGCTCCCAAGCGAATATGGCAGTCTTATTTTCATCACTTACACCCGGAAATAAGATATTGAGTATGGATCTTGCACATGGCGGACACCTTACACACGGTTTCAAAAAGAATTTCTCAGGCCAATTGTACGAGAAGATAACATATGGAGTAAGCAAAGAAACTGGATATATTGATTATGACGAATTAATGGCGATTGCAAAGAATACTAATCCCGATCTAGTAATAGCAGGAGCCAGTGCTTATCCGAGAGAACTTGATTTTGCAAAATTTAAGGAAATTGCAGATGAAGTCGGTGCACTTTTCCTGGCAGACGTTGCTCATTTAGCAGGCCTGATCATAGCAGGAGTGCACCAGGACCCTGTACCTTATGCTGACTTTGTAACTACCTCAACCCACAAAACACTAAGAGGGCCAAGGGGCGGAATAGTACTTTGCAAATCTAAATATGCTTCAAAAATAGATCAATTTATTTTTCCTGGTATCCAGGGAGGGCCGTTAATGCACGTAATTGCAGCCAAGGCCGTAGCATTTAAGGAAGCTAAAACCGAGGAATTCAAAGAAGCTCAGATTCAAACACTTAAAAATACAAAAAAGTTGGCAAATGAACTGAAAGATAAAGGCTACGAATTAGTTTCAGGAGGAACAGACAACCATCTTTTCCTTGTAGACCTTTCAAATAAAAATATTTCGGGGACTGAAGCACAGGAAGCTCTGGAAAAAGCAGGCATTATCCTCAACAGAAACATGATCCCTTTTGATAAAAGGTCCGCAAACGATCCGAGTGGAATAAGAATGGGAACTCCTGCAGTTACTACTCGCGGTATGAAAGAACCTGAAATGTGCAAAATTGCCAACTGGATTGATCTCGCACTCAGTGGACATGGAGATGACAATAAATTAAAGACAATCAAAAGCGAGGTTGTAAAATTTTGTGCCACTTATCCGATTTACAATGAAAACACAGCTTTAGTAAGTTAAATATTCAGCTAAAGCTTTTCCTGCCTGAAACTGACAACTAATTATTCAACACCTCGGTACAGAATAACCAAACTTTCTATGGGTAACAAAGAAAACAAAAAGAAAATATCAGTCCTGGGCACAGGAGGATGGGGCACTGCACTCTCGATTGTATTACACAGCAAGGGGCACAATGTTACCCTCTGGGGTTCAACACCTGACTATGTTGAGCACTTAAAAGAACACAGAGAAAACAAGAAATATCTCAAAGGCATCGAAATTCCATCTGACTTAAACATAACTTCAGATATTGCAGAAACACAGATTGAAACCGATCTTATAGTTATCGCCATACCGACACCTTATGTCAGGAAAACCATCAAGCCATTTAAAAATCATTATCTCCCAGGAACACCAATTGTGAGCGTAATAAAAGGTATCGAAAATGAAACACTCATGCGCGGCAGTGAAATACTTAGAGACGTGTTGGGCGAACAGCCTATTGCACTGCTCCTGGGACCAAGCCATGCAGAGGAAGTAGCAAGGAAATTACCTACTACAGTTGTGATCGCATGTAATGATATTCAAGTGGCAAAAGATATTCAGGACATTTTTATAACAGAGAGGTTTCGAGTTTACACTAATACCGATGTAATAGGTGTTGAGATTGGGACATCAGCCAAGAATGTCATAGCAATTGCGGCGGGAATCTGTGATGGACTTGGCTTTGGGGATAATTCAAAAGCAGCTCTGATAACCAGAGGACTTGCAGAAATGATGCGTTTGGGGGTTGCAATGGGCGGTCAAAGGGACACATTCTCAGGGCTTGCCGGACTTGGAGATTTAATAACCACTTGCGTTAGTCCCTACGGCAGAAATCGTCTGGTAGGCGAACAAATTGCTAAAGGCAAAAAATTATCCCAAATACTGGAAGAGATGGATCAGGTGGCAGAAGGAATATTGACTACAAAGTCGGTCTGCAAATTAGCAAATAAATACAACGTTGAAATGCCTATCACAAAAGAAATCTATAATGTACTTTTTGAAGATAAAGATCCAATTAAGGCCGTAAATGAACTGATGGTTCGTGAACCGAAATCAGAAATAGAAGAGATATATCCGGAATAGCATTGCCCGACCATATCCTATATTCAAGAACTTCTTAAGCGCAATGATAAAAATAATAAATATTGCAACAATAACAACCAAGCGCAAATTATTCATTATATTAAAACTGTCAGCACCTGCAATCTGATTCATAACTAGCATAATATTTTATGGACTTAAATTTAGTAAGTGGTGGCCGTGCCAAGCCTGTTCTTACGGCTGGCCACATAAATTCCATTCACAAAAATAGTTCTCTTTATATTTCGTAAAACGGTCTGGTTTGATATCTGTTATTTTATTACCACTTATTTTACAATAAGTTACAATATTGTTTTTAAATAGGTAAGCTTTGGATTAATAACTCTCAATATTCATCAGAAAATTGCTAAGTTTTACGCTAAATGAAGTTGAGAACAAAAGGACTGGACGAAAATTCTTGAAGACTGGAAGTGGTTTGATATAATGTGCCTGCATACGTTAGAACTTGTACATCTTGATATAATATTCTTCAGACTCATATAAATTTTCGGGGCGTAGCGCAGCTTGGCTTAGCGCACTTGAATGGGGTTCAAGAGGTCGCTGGTTCGAATCCAGTCGCCCCGACCATTTTTAATAAAAGGGTTAGGACAGTTTTTGTGACGTTTCAAACTGTCCTTTTTCCTTCACCGTAGTCAACTTCTAACGCTTAGACTCCATCTCTCAAACTTTCCGGGCAATGATGAGAGTATCTTTGAGACATCCGAATGTCTTCATGCCCAGCCAGTTTGGCAATTTTGTATATGTCTACTCCTCTTTGTGCTAACTTGGTACAGAAGCGATGTCTCAGATCGTGATTTTATTAAAAAATTATAATTGACAAGTAGTAGTTTATAAACTACTATATAGGCATGCAACAATACGACATTGAGGAATACGAGACCATTACCGGCAAGGCTCCATTCGGTGAGTGGCTGTTGAACCTCAAGGACGAAATGGCTCAAGCTAAAATTCGCGCACGAATCAGGCGGGCTTCCTTTGGAAACTTTGGAGATTGGAAAGATATCAAGGGGGCTAAGGGGATTTTTGAGATGCGTGAACATTACAGTCCGGGTTATCGCATCTTCTACGCTATTGTAGGAAAAAAGTTGGTTCTATTGCTGGCTGGGTCAACTAAAAAAGACCAGAAGAAAACGATTGACAAAGCGAAAGAATATTTGGCGGATTATATAGAAAGGACAAAACCATGACAAAAAAAGCAAGCAGACCGTTTGATAAAACGAGTAAGGAATTACTGGAAAATCCTAAAGTGGCCGCTATGTACCTGGAAGAGATACTTGAAGATGGTGACATGGAACTGTTTACGGCTGCTTTAAAAGATGTAGCGGACGCGCGAGTGGGAAGCATGACATCTCTATCAAAAAAAACTCACCTGAACAGGGAACAGCTGTACAAGACCTTATCAAAAAAAGGTAATCCCAGGCTGGAAACTCTGGCAAAAGTTCTTCATGCCGTAGGGTTGCGTATTTCTGTGACGCCGGAAGCAACAGTGTAAATTTCTGTAGTTCGCAAACAGATGGGGAAGTTTATTATTTTTATGATTATTTCTTCACCACTAATTCTAAATCTTAGCCACAAGTCTATATTTTACGTCCAAAAATCAGGTCTTGGGGAGTCTCTTTGACCTGGTTTCAAAGGAAAAAGAACAGAAAGATATCGAAACGCAGTTAGAAAGTGCAGATTTCTGGAATAATAAAGAGAAGGCACAATCTACCATAAAAAAGCTTAAAACACTAAAGGAA
>JAANXD010000100.1 GCA_018263435.1 Candidatus Scalindua arabica
CCAATGCATTGGGCGCCTATTACGACGTTCCGCATGTGGACTTGGATAATTACGACATTGATACAAACGTATTAAAACTGGTTTCCGAACGATTAGCCCGTAAATATAAATTCCTGCCGCTCTTTAAGATAATTAATAACCTGACAATAGCCATCTCGAATCCCAGGAATCTATACGGTATCGATGAGATCAGGGACATCCTGGGCTGTGATATAGGGATTACTGTTTCAACGGAATACCAGATACTCCAGTCCCTGGACAGGTTTTATGGAAGTACAGTAGAAGACCTGACTGATATTGTGGACGAGATTGTACAGAATGAGTTTGAGGGGATTGACGATGAAGACGACATTGAAGTAGAGAAGGTCAAGGAGATAGACCTTGAAACAGTCTCAGAGGAGATGCTGGAGAAGTCCCCTGTTGTAAAACTACTTAATACAATCGTTCATCGAGCTATCATAGAAGGTGTGAGCGATATCCATATTCAGCATGAAGCAGATTCAATGCTTGTCAGGTACCGATTAGATGGGGTCTTGTACCATGCCTCTACTCTGCCAAAAAAACTCCGTAATACCTTAATCTCCAGAATAAAGGTTATTTCAGGAATGAATATTGCCGAGAGCAGGTTACCGCAGGATGGCCGGTTTAAAGTAAAAATAACGGATCGTGAATACGACTTCCGGGTTTCTACCATGCCGACTGTATTAGGAGAGTGTGTTATACAACCAACATCTAATAAAAGAACTGCTACTATGAAATTAAGCCAACTTGGCCTTTCAACCGGATCCCTTGAGACATATCAATCATTTATAGAAAAACCAAATGGTATTGTCCTTATTACAGGGCCTACCGGTAGTGGTAAGACTACAACACTGTACTCATCCCTGAACAGAATTAATTCTCCTGATAAAAACATAATAACCGTGGAGGATCCTGTTGAATATCATTTGAACCTTATCCGCCAGACCCAGATCAACGTTAAGGCAGGTGTTACATTTGCCCAGGCAATAAGGAGTATACTTCGCCAGGACCCGGATGTAATTATGATAGGAGAGATGAGGGATCGTGAGACAGCAGAGATTGCCATTCAAGCCGCAATGACAGGACACCTGGTTTTCAGTACACTTCATACCAACGATGCTCCCGGAGCAATCAGCCGCCTGATAGATATGGGTATAGAACCGTTTCTTATTGCATCTTCCGTGATAGGTATTGTTGCGCAAAGATTAGTAAGGGCAAATTGTAAACATTGTACAGAAACCTATATACCCGGTGAAAAACTATTAAATGGTATAGGATTGCAGGACAAAGCTGACATTACTTTTGCAAAAGGAAAAGGTTGTGATCATTGCAGGAAGACGGGATACAAGGGCCGAATCGGTCTTTACGAAATCCTTGTGGTAGATGATAAAGTGAGGGATTTAATAATAAAGCAGGAGGCTCCACACATTATTGCAAAGACAGCCAGAGAAACTCAGGGCTTTAAAACACTGGTAGATGATGGTGTAGATAAAGTGGAAAAAGGATTAACCTCTGCAGAGGAAGTCCTTACAGTCGCATCTGCAGTATAGCCGCCCGGCCGGAAAGTGTCTTAAGTGAACTAAAGTTTGAAGTGAGCTAAAGTTGCGGTTAAAAACAAATCTCTTTTTAACTTGTTGTGTCACCAAAAAAACTTCCAGAAAAAAAGAAGATTTTATGGTGTAATAGTATAAATTCTATATAATAATCAGAATTAAATTTTAAATGTCCAAACAATATGATTTAGAAGAGCGGACATTTCAGTTTTGAGATTTGGAGTCTCCGCCCAGGCGGATCTGCCTCGGGCATGACTTACGAAAGTAAGGCAGCCTCACTCTCGCCCGCCCGCCTGACTGATTGTCGGGCAAGTGAGGATTCCAGGGTTCATAGCTGGAATCCCCGTGAAAGCGGGGTTGGCACTTGCGCTAAATGGCGTGACATTCCAGATTTTATAAATTGGAATTTATTTGTAGTTTGTAATTCCAGATTTGTTATTTTTTACTCACAGCTAAATAGAGAGAACTATGGATATTGGTAAAATTCTTGCCTTTGCAAGTGAAAAGGGTGCTTCTGATTTACACATAAGCTCCGGCGAGCCACCAATTGTCAGGATTGATGGCGAAATCCAGAAGGTAGATATGCCTTCCCTCCCCGGAGATGAAGTTCATTCAATGCTCTATGATATTCTCAATGATCAGCAGCGAAAGATTTTTGAGGAGAAAAAGGAGATAGACTTTGCACTGGACGTCAAGGGGATAGCCCGCTTCAGGGTAAATGCCTTCTACCAGTCCAGGGGGGAGGCGATAGTATTCAGGACGATTCCTACTAAGATAATGTCACTGGAAGAACTGGGCCTTCCCGCGTCACTTGCAGACCTGACCAAGAAAACCAAGGGGCTCGTTCTCGTAACAGGCCCCACTGGCTCCGGTAAGTCTACAACACTGGCAGCTATGATGGACTTTATAAATCAGAACGAAAAGGCTCATATTCTGACTATAGAAGACCCTATAGAATTTATTTATGAACCAAAGCTCAGCCTTATAAACCAGAGAGAATTGGGAACCAATACACATGGTTTTGCCAATGCACTGCGTTCTGCCCTGAGAGAAGACCCGGATGTTATTCTGGTTGGCGAAATGAGAGACCTGGAAACAATTTCTCTGGCTATGACGGCGGCAGAAACCGGTCACCTTGTTTTCGGCACGTTACATACTTCAAGTGCTGCCAAAACCGTGGACAGGGTTATAGACGTGTTCCCCCCCGAACAGCAGAACCAGATAAGGACCATGTTCTCTGAATCTATTATAGCAGTCATTACCCAGAACCTGCTGAAAAGGAGTGATGGTAAAGGGCGGATAGCTGCTTTAGAAATAATGATCGGAACACCTGCTGTAAGGAACCTGATAAGAGAAGGTAAGATTGCTCAGATACCCGGAATGATGCAGACCGGGAAGAAGTTTGGTATGCAGACAATGGATGCTACTCTTGTAGAACTGTTACAACAGGGTGTTGTTTCTAAAGAGACAGTAACACCCTACCTGACCAATCCATCAGCCCTCTCTTCCTATGGTGCATAAGCAGGCAAGAAGTTAGAGGCAAGAAGCATGAAGCGAGAGTTACGTGTTGCAGGTTGCGAGTTACGAGTTGCGGGTTGCGAGTTGGGATTTAAGAGGCAAGAAGCGAGAAGCAAGAGCCAGTAGTCAATGGTCATTCGTAAATCTTAACTCGTAACTTGTAACCCGAAACCTGTAACGTATTTTTGCGGTGAACTAATTTATGAATATAGAAGAGCTGTTAAAATTAATGGTAGAGAAAGCCGCCTCTGATATTTATATAACGGTTGACTCTGCACCTGCCTATCGTGTGGAAGGCAAGACGGAACCAATACCCGAAGAGGCATTGAAACCGGAAGACACGAACAGATTTATCTGCTTCTATCGCTTAACCTCAAGAGTATTATTTCTCAGCGGCTTATCCCTACGGTAGACGACACGAGGGTTGCTGCCCTGGAGATACTATTGGACACTCCCAGGATAAAGGATCTCATCCTCAAAAAGGAGATTGATCTTTTGAAGGAAACAATGAAAAAAGGCGAGCAGGAGGGTATGCAGACATTTGACCAGGCTATCTATAACTTTTATATGCAGGGAGAAATAAATTATGATACAGCAATAGCATATGCGGACAGCGCAAATGACTTACGTCTGAGAATTAAATTTGATACTCCCGGCCACGAAGGACAGGAAGAAGAGACAGAAAACAAATCTACTTTTAAAATCAGAGAACAATAGTTAATTCTCAAGAAACAGAGGAAGAATGGCTCCCTTCCCCGGACAAAAAGCGCCGAGGACTTTAATCCCCTCCTTGCGAAGGAGGGGAAATGGGGTGGTTAAAATTCCGCAAGTCTTCATCTGCTTATTGAGAGCAGAGGAACAATAAAAAATGGAAAATAACATTGAAGAGAAAACACTTGAACTGGCCTTAAAAAATTCTGATTCAGCCGAGGTGATTTATGAAGAGGGTGAATCCAGGTCAATCAGTTTCGAGAACAATAAATTAAAATCTGTATACACCAAGTCAATCAGAGGCATCGGCCTGCGCGTAATCAAGAATGGAAAAATCGGATTCTCCAGCACCACCGATTTCAGGAAGCTCGAACAGCTTGTTACAAATGCTATAGAAAGCGCTGAGTTCGGACAGGAAGCAAGGTTCGAGTTTCAGTCGAAAAACCAATATAAAGATATCAAGCTGTTTGATGAGAATGTAGTGGACTATCCTATCGAAAAAGGGATACAGATCGGAAAGGACAATATAGAAAAAGCCTTATCTGTAAATCCGGATTATGAATGCGGAGTAAGTATTGGAAAAGGCTCCTGTAAAAGCCGTCTGATCAACTCAAGCGGTTTAGACATAAGCAGTCGATCAACTTCTTTTGGATCAAGTATCGATATATTACTTGTTAAGGATAAAGGTTTATTGTGGATCGGAGAGGGTGAGAGCTCTGTAAAAGTAGTTGACGATCTTGATAAACATACAACGAAGGCGCTTCGTGATCTGAAACTGGCAGAGAAAGAGGTCGAAATATCTACAGCCGGCTATCCGATAGTTTTTACTTCCAAGGCTGTTGGAAATCTGTTATCAACATTTGAATCCGGATGTAATGGAAAACTGGTACAGAAGGGAGTCTCTCCGCTGACAGGTAAACTGGGGGAGAAAATGTTAGACGAAAGATTTAGTATGTACGATGATCCGACAATCGATTACGCAGATGGAAGCTATATCTGCGATGATGAAGGAGTCTCTGCCCGGAGGACTCCGCTTTTCGAGTCAGGTGTACTCAAGAATTATATATTTGACATGCAGACTGCAGGTATTATGAATACCCAATCCACCGGTAACGGGACAAGAAGTTTTGCTTCCCAACCTTCTCCGGGAAACTCTAATGTAATAATCGAACCGGGAGATATGAAATTTGAAGATATGATTAAAGACATGAAGAGAGGAATACTGGTAGACCAGGTCCTTGGCGGAGGCCAGAGCAACGTCCTTGCCGGAGAGTTTTCTGTAAATATTGATCTAGGATATTTTGTAGAGAACGGGGAAATAGTCGGAAGGGTTAAAGACTGCATGGTTGCAGGAAACGTCTTTGATGCATTTAATAATATAATTGCCCTCGGTGACAAATCGGATTGGCATGGATCTCTGAAAGTTCCACCATTCTATTTCAAGTCTATAAACGTTGCAGGAAATAAAGGCTAACTGGAATTATAAATTCCAAATGACAAATCACAAATAAATCACAATACCAAATGACCGAATGATCAAAATCAGTTTGTTTGGAATTTTGAATTTTTTTATTGGAATTTGTTTGTTATTTGGATTTTATTATTTGGTGCTTATTCTTTCCCTTCGTCTTTAACCTATAATATATTTTTTCTCTGCGCCTCTGCGTTAAGAGTTCTTTATGGAAATCTGGCATATCCCTGTTGTATTCATCGTCGGCGTCATAGCCGGATTCGTCAACACTCTTGCAGGTGGCGGTTCACTGCTCAGCCTGCCGATACTCATCTTCCTTGGTTTGCCTACAGCAGTAGCAAACGGCACTAATCGTATTGCACTCATAGCTCAATGTATATTTGCAGTTGCCGGCTTTAAGAAAAATGGTGTCTCTAATTTTAAGTTAAGTCTCCTGTTGTCACTTCCTGCAATTGTAGGTGCCGTCTTAGGTTCACTAATTGCCATTGATATTTCCGACATCCTGTTCAAAAGAATTCTTGCCGTTGTCATGCTGCTTGTACTCGGCATTATCCTCTGGCACCCTCTTCAAAGTAGTGATGGTAACCCGAGCAGTTTAGGACGCAAGCATCTCATTACTACAATGATAGCCTTCTTCTTTATCGGAGTCTATGGCGGGTTTATTCAGGTTGGTGTCGGTTTTATAATAATTGCCGCTCTAACCATGATTACAAGACTTAATCTTGTGGAGACAAACAGCCACAAGGTATTTATTGTGGGCGTCTATCTGGTCTTTTCATTAATTGTCTTTGCATTAAATGACAAAGTGCGTTGGGACATTGGATTATGCCTGGCTGCCGGGATGGGACTTGGGGGGTGGATGGGGAGCCATTGGGCGGTTGCCAGGGGTGAACGCTGGATAAGATGGGCGATTACAATCTGTGTCGTAGCAATGGTAATAAAACTTTTTGTTTGATTGTATAGAACAACGAGGGGCATTGGACGCGGATTAACGCTGATAAACGCTGAGGTTAAAGGCAAGAAAATAGTCGCTGTCCTTATTTATGATACACCAAGTTAAGTCGCTATCGCGACAGAAATTTCACACTACCAAATTTATTTTAATTATTCTATACTTCTAACTTATGGATTAAAACTCAATTCAATTCCCTTCCAAGAACTAAATGGCAGCACATTACTTTCACTATTGACGAACGCCTTTGGCCATTTTTCTGGCATAACAGATACCTTATGAACAGGATACCTGCCATTGCCGCCAATATAATAAGGTTCATTTTGCCCTACAACTTATGCGATTTCGTTACTTCTTCAGCGATTCATTTGCATTCATGTCTTAAAGTCACACCTGATGAGTCGTCCTCACCTTTTCTCTATCCGTTCACCACAGCAGCTTTGCGGCTTTTGCAGCGTAGAGCGGTTTGGCAATCCCACCTGTATAGTGTTGCCGATACTTCGCAATGGGTAGCGCTTCCATTGGTGTATCATCTTTATTACGACATGTTAAAGAACTTCGTTCTTTAACTTCACGGCACAAGCAGAGCTCGCAGAGAACGGAGAGAAAAAATGCAATAAGAAAGAAGATTTATCCTGTTATCCTGTCTAAAAAAAGCCTTTCTCTTTGTGTCTTAGTGGCTTCGTGTGAGGAATTGAGGATTGAAGATTTGGAAAGTAAAAGTTAGAATAATTAACACGACCATAAAAGGATTCACCGCGAAGACGCTAAGAGCACAAAGGAAAACAAAAATATAGGTAAAAAACGAAGAAAGAAATAAGAAACAAAAGAAAGAAGAAAAGGAAAGATGAAAATGGAAAAAATGATTGGTAAGACCAGACTCAATCTGATCCAGGGTGATATAACCCTGCAGGAAACTGATGCTATAGTCAACGCCGCAAATACCGGACTGCTGGGAGGTGGAGGTGTCGACGGCGCGATTCACCGCGCGGGAGGGCCAAAGATCCTCGAAGAGTGTAAGAAGATTCGTGCAAAACAGGGAAAATGCCCTACCGGTGAGGCAGTAATAACTACAGGTGGAAATATGGCAACTGATTATGTAATACACACCCCGGGCCCTGTATGGAATGGTGGCAACCGCAATGAAGAACAGCTTCTTCGCAATTCTTATTATAACTGCCTGAACCTGGCGAAGGAAAACGGTATTAAATCAATCTCATTTCCATCTATCAGCACCGGTGTCTACAGGTTTCCAATAGATAAAGCCGCGAGGATTGCCCTTACAACTGTAAAAGAATTTATTCAGGAATATAGCTTTGAGGAGGTCCGATTTGTGCTGTTTAGTGAAAGAGACTTGAAGGTTTATGAAGAAGCGCTAAAAAAAACAAATCTTAACGCCGAGTAGGCAGAGAACACAGAGAAGAACAAAAATGTTGGTTAAAAGCAAAAGGCAGGTTTCACACAAAGGCGCGAAGAACACAAAGGAAAGATATAATGTAGGTAAAAGCAAGGAAAAAGAAGTAAAAAGAAATTAACCGTGGAGGCGCAAAAAAAAGATTGAGGATTTGGGATTTACGATTTTAGAACCTATAAGTCATCGTAGGGTTTTTTCTACTAAATCAATAGGAAAGGTTTCATCTTCTCCCTTAAAACTATCAAGCATAGAAAGAAATTTGTGATTTCTACGTAAAAGCTCTACTTCAGAATTGAATTCATCTGTTGAACTTATAACAAAAGAATCTCCATCTTTTGTTGTTACAAGAATCGGTTCTTCTTTGGCCATATTTAAAAGTTCATTAATAGATGATTTCTTTGTCGATATATCTATTGTTTTCATAAGATTATCTCCTCTCCCTCAATAATTATTTTTTCATGATCTTTAATACCAATCGCAAGAATTCGTACTATTTCTTTAGTCTCGTCTATATCATAAAATATTCTATATGTATCAATTCTTAATTCCCAATCTGCCAGAGGATTTTCTCGTAGAAACTTCTTATTCCTGGTTTTTTCCTATGGTTTATAAGTAAGTTGGTCTTTTATACCATCAAGAATTTTATTTCTATCAAATCGTCGGAATGCTTCAAGATGTCTATATGCTGATTTACCAAATTTAATTGCATATGTTTTTGGCCCCATAGTAACATATTATAAATCAAAGGCTTATAAGTTTTATATTTGCCCTTTTTGTTTTCCCAAGCCTGGTTTTTTGCCGTGGTTTGCTTTTTTACTACGCCATTTCAGTTTTCGTCTCTTTCTGGTTTGTGCCATAATTTATTATCCTTTCATTTCGTTTATATGTTCTTTATCTGTTTCTGTCTTTTCGCTTTTGTTTTCGTTTTTATTTTCAGCTGTTTCTATTTTATCAGGTTTTTGTTCTGTCGCATTTTCTACATCATCTTCCACGCCTTTCACACCCTTTTTGAATTCAACGATACCTTTTCCCATAGATTTCATCACTTCCGGAAGCCTTTTACCAAAGATAAGCAGCGCCACAATAAGGATTATTATCCATTCAATACCTCCCGGCATGCCAAACATTTTTCTATCCTCCGTTACTTATAAATTTAACGTCTAAAAAATTCAAAGTTTATTTGAAAGTGCCTGAATTGAACTAAAGTTTGAAGTGCCTAAAGTTTCGGAAGCACTTTCAGCTCTTATTGTTTTAGTAAAGCTAATAGTGCCAAAGGCACAAACGTTAACCTTAGCTCACTTTCCTTGCCTACCCCTGCCCGTCCGGCAGGCGGGCGGGGGCGGCAGGAGTTCACTTTATACTTCCCACCTAACAGACCGGTGGGCAGGTAGACACTTTTTACAAAGTTGCCGAAGGCAACCTAATTTAAAAGAGCCTTAATCTTCCTGAGAGTCGCAATTAAATTGTGCATATCTTTCGGTATCTCAGCCGTAAATTCCATCGCCTTATTATAGACCGGATGGGTAAATCCGATTTTATAGGCATGCAGTGCCTGTCTCTCAATAATCGGATCGCTTGTATTATTACACAATTCCGTCAATTTTGCAAGGCTGTGTATATCTTTATTTGAAACAGGTTTAGTTAAGTCTTCTATACAGCAGGCGTCACTATTACCGTATTCTGAATCGGCTATGACGGGATGGCCTATAGTCTTCATGTGAACTCTTATCTGGTGCGTCCTTCCGGTCTCCAGGATAACCCTGACTAATGTATAACCCGGAAAGCGTTCTATTACTTCAAAAATGGAGACAGCGTTTTTACCGATATCATGACGAATGGCCATTTTTTTCCTGTCCCTCTTATCCTTTCCAATCGGCAAATCTATCTTATCAGAGTCCAGTTCCGATTCACCCTTAACCACAGCAAGATACTCTTTCTTTACCGTCCTCTCTTCAAATTGCAATGCCAGATGCTTATGTACTTTTTCGTCCTTTACCACAAGAATAGCTCCGCTTGTATCCCGATCCAGCCGGTGAACTATTCCCGGCCTTAAAGGGCCGTTTAATGCAGAAAGAGTATTACAGTGAAAGGCCAGGGCGTTTACCAATGTCCCACTGGCATGGCCGCATGCAGGATGCACCACCATGTCCGGAGATTTATTCAGAACCATTAAATATTCGTCTTCGTATATAACATCAAGCGGGATGTCTTCCGGAGTAATATGGTCGTCGGATTTTTCCGGCAGTTGGATTGAGATAGCATCGTTTAATTTTATTTCGTAATTATTTTTTACAGCATTGTTGTTTACCTTGACCGCCCCTTCCTTTATAAGCTTCTGTATGCTGCTGCGGGAATAATCCTGTAACCGCGAAACAAGGTACTTGTCAATTCTCTTTGAAGAATATTTATGTTTGATTACTAACTGAAGTTGACCTGTTTCTTCAAATTCCAGTGTAGCTGTTTTGCTTAAATTCATTGTATTTTAGTAGATATTAATAAGCTGAGGAAGACTTTTAAATCATTAACCACCCCATTTCCCCTCCTTCGCAAGGAGGGGATTAAGGGGAGGTCTTCCTCGATTTATTGAAATTTACGTATTTTATTCAATATCTTCCAGTCGGTATGCAGCCATTTTTGCACTACTGCTTTCAGGGAATGAACCGATTACATCTTTGTATGCCGCCACGGCGGAAGTCAATTCTCCTAATTTCTCATAGCACCTTCCAGCATCCAGCTTCACCTGTGCTTTAAGGTATGTGGATTCCGGTGCCCTTGCAATCTCTTCAAATTGTTCGATGGCCTCTTTCAGCTCTCCCTTTTCCTCAAGAGCGTAACCTAAAGAGTGCCTTATGATGGGCGCCAGTGGATGTTTGCCAAAACGTGCCAGGAACTCCCTGTATGTGACAATTGCCTCATCGTGTTTTTTTGCCTTATATTGTGCATTGCCCAGTTCTAAGAGCAGCCAGGGAGTAGCGTCTGTCGTTGATAGATTATCCTTTAGAAACGTATACTCACTAATGGCGCCTTCGAGTGCTTCTGTCTTTTTTTCAGGTCCCTCATTCTCAGCAACTGATAATTCGTAGTTAATCTGGTAAACCCGACTCCAGACTTCGTTGAAATCTTTAGCCCCCTTCTGGCTGAACAGATATGTGGGTACGCCGGCTGCGACAGCTACGCCAATGCCGATAGCTATCCATAACCCATAATCTTGAAAAAACTTTGTAAAATTCCGAATTCTCTCTTTTGTAGCTTCCATAGGATTTTATATATTATTGTGTAACGTAAACTTGTATCAAGGACCAAACCCTGTTATTTACGAAAACGTTTTAAAAAAGTAAATTATAAATACGCCCGAGAGGATTCGAACCTCTGACCTACGATTTAGGAAACCGTTGCTCTATCCATCTGAGCTACGGGCGCTTTTTCAATTGTTCAAGTCAAATTGAAAAAGGCCGGCAATCAATATAATGCCGGCCTCAATATCGAACACCCTGAATTATTACTTCAGTATTGAATTAGAGAGAAGACATCATATTTGCTTAACATCTCTTTTCCATTCAGGAAACCCAGTTCGATTAAGAAAGCACATCCCGCAATCTTACCGCCAAGCGATTCTACTAATTTACAACTGGCAGCCATGGTTCCACCGGTTGCCAGAAGATCGTCCAGCATCAAAACATTATCACCGGCTTTTACTGCGTCTTTGTGTATCTGAAGTGTATCGGTACCATATTCCAGATCGTATGTCATGCTGGCTGTTTCATAGGGAAGCTTTCCCGGTTTCCTGACGGGTACAAATCCTGCATTTAAGTTTATGGCGACTGCGGGGCCAAAAAGGAATCCCCTCGCCTCTGCACCCACGATTACATCGATTTTCTGGTTCGCGTAGTGATCAGAGAACTTGTCGACAATTTCCTTCAAACTCGAAGGATTTTGTAATAGTGGAGTTATATCTTTAAAAACAATTCCCTCTTTGGGAAAATCGGGAATATCACGAACCAGCTCTTTAAGCAATTTTTATTCTTCCTTTTATATAACCGTTCAGTTCGCGTAGAACTGCTTTTTAACTTGAGAACTTCTAAGCTTTATCTTTCGCTTCATCAGGTTTTTCTTCAGTAGCGTCTTCAACAACTTCTGCTTCTGCAGCTTTTTCTTCAACAGTGTCTTCGATAACTGCTTCAGGAGCTGCTGCTTCAGCTTGTTCTTCCTGCGGTTTTTCTTCCTTCCCTGACGCATTCGCAACACCTTTAAGGCTAAGGCCTATCTTTCTCGCCTCAGGTTCTATCTTTACAATCTTTACATCCAGTTCCTGTCCGATGGAAAGAACACTTTCAAGGTTTTTAATCTTTTCATTGGACACCTCTGAAATATGCAATAATCCTTCCAGGCCGTTACCCATGTCTATGAATGCACCAAAATCGGTCATCTTGGTAACCTTGCCTTTTACAGTATCACCGACGGCATATTTTTCCGGTATCTCTTTTTTCCATGGATCTTCTGTGAGCTGTTTAATACCTAATGATACCCTCTTTTTCTCCTTATCAACTGAGAGTATTTCAACTTCTATCTTATCACCTTTTTTGATTATTTCTGAAGGGTGTGTAACTTTCTTTGACCATGACATGTCTGATATATGCAGAAGGCCATCTATGCCTTCATCGATTTCTATAAATGCCCCGTAATTCGTCAAATTCCTGACCCGTCCCTTTATCTTATGTCCGGGCTGGTATTTTTCTTCTATATTTGTCCATGGATTCAGTTCAACTTGTTTAATACTCAAGGAAATTTCTTCTTTATCCTTGTTTATATTTAATACTATGGCCTCAACAGAGTCTCCAATGGCAACCACTTCCGAAGGATGATTTATACGTCTTGTCCACGACATTTCAGAAATATGCACCAACCCTTCGATACCAGTTTCCAGTTTGACAAATGCACCATACGACATAATGTTCACTACCTGCCCTTGAATTTTTGAACTAATCGGATATCTTTCCTCTACGTTTGCCCATGGGTTTTCTGTCTTCTGTTTTAATCCAAGAGAAACCTTGTCCTTTACTTCATCAATGTCGAGTATCTTTACTTCTGTCTCATCACCGATCGCCAGCATTTCCGAAGGATGACTAATCCTCCCCCAACTCATATCTGTAATGTGAAGCAGCCCGTCTATACCTCCAAGATCAATAAACGCACCAAAGTCTGCAATGTTCTTAACTACGCCATTCACAACCTGCCCGACCTCAACACTGCTCAGGAACTCACGTTTCAGTTTATTTCGTTCTTCTTCTATAAGTTTTCTTCTTGATACTATAATATTCTGTTGTACTTCATCGATTTTTAATATCTTGCACGTCACTTCAGTACCAATATATTCGGCAATCTCACCTGGAGGTTTAACATCGATTTGTGATGCCGGTAAAAAGATTGGAATGCCCACATCAACCAGCAATCCACCTTTTATTTTTCTTACCACCTTGCCTGTTACTACGTCTCCCTCTTTATATTTATCAACTATTTTTTCCCAACCACGAATACGATCTGCCTTACGTTTTGAAATCTGGATTAAACCTGTGTCATCTTCAAATGACTCCAGCATTACCTCTATCTCATTTCCAACTTCAACATCCTCAGCGCTGTCAAATTCAGAGAGCGGAACTGTTCCTTCTGATTTATATCCTGTATCTAATATTACATTATTACCTATAACACCCAGTATCCTGCCTTTTAAGATCGTTCCTAAATCGAACTTTTTAACTGAAGTGTCGAAGACTGCCTCAATCTTTTCAAGGCTGTCGCCTCCTATTATTTCCTCAAGTTCCTTCTCTATCTCTTCCTGATTAATCTCGTATTCTTCTAAAATAATTTTATTGACCATTAAAAAAGTTCTCCAAAAACAAAGTTAATGTACTGCTAAATAAAGTTTAAAATATAAAGTTAATCTGTTTGCTGCTCTCTTCCAATCTCTTTAATCAAGATGTCAACCACTCCCTCTGCATTCATGTTAGTCGTGTCAAGGTAAAAGGCGTCAGGTACTCTTTTAAGAGGAGCGAACTGTCTTGTCGAATCTCTGTGATCCCTCTGGCTGAGATCCTCTGCTACATTATCTATGTCGCTTTCGTCGTCACATGTCTCCAGTTCAGAATGACGCCTCTTCGCTCTCTCCCTGATGTCTGCATCCATGTAAATCTTTTTATCTGCATCCGGGAAGACAACCGTACACATGTCTCTGCCTTCGGCAACAATGTCTTTTCCCCTTGCAAAGTCTCTCTGAAGTTTAACCATTTTCTTCCGGACAAACTCCAGGCCGGATACATGATGAATGTTTTCAGTTATAGACGGCTGTCTTATCTCTCCTGTTACATTAACACCATCTACAAATACCTCTGAGCCATTTGCTGAACAGTCTATCCTGATATCGGTCTCATTCACCAGCTTAAGGAGCCCTTCCTTATCACTGAAATCAATACCCGCACTGCGGGCTTTCCATGTAAAAGCCCTGTACATGGCACCACTATCAAGATACGTAAATCCAAGGCGCTCAGCCAATCTTTTTGCTGCAGTACTCTTTCCAGACCCGGCTGGCCCATCGATCGCTATGATCAATAGGTATCTCCGATACTACTAATAAGCTTTTAGAAGAGGCGAAACTTTCTTTTATAACAAAGCGTATTTATTAATGCAAGATATTTTTATGTTACTATTATTACACTACTTAGCTAACGGTTTTTCTCTATTTTCTTAAATTTTTCTTCAAATGCAACTGCTACGCTCCCGGACTTTATCATTACAGACGCCTCATGGTTTTTTCTCAATGCACTGTAGGTCCAGTTTGTACTTCCAATGATCGTTATATACTTATCAATAATCAGTACCTTGTTATGGGTTACCCTGTTTTCGTTATCATAAAAGACGGGTACACCATTTTCTGAAAGCAGTTCATATGCGTATTCACTCTTTCTCTCTATTACATTACGATTTTTGCCTTTTTCCCAGAATTTAACATTCTGATCAAAAATTACCTGAACTTCCACTCCCCTCTTATGAGCATTTATGAGGTCAAGAACCAGTTTATACTCATCACCTCCCTTATGTTTTGGATCCAGTTTTGCCATGAACATAACACACAGTATAGACTTTTCGGCATTGGCCAATGCCTTATGGACTGCCGGATAATATTCTGTGTCAACGAGAGGGATTACGTCATCTACCGGTAGAGAATAAACAGGCTTTGTCCCGAGTGATAAAACCGAAATGAAAATGAGGATTAAGTATACTAAGACGGTGGATATTTTATTTTTAAGCTTCATTTTGTAGTTTAATATATAGATAACACTTCGACTCCGCTCAGTGTGACGTCATCCTCCGCCTAACTGACTGGCGGACAGGTGAGCGGAGTCGAAGGATAACAAACAAATTCCAATTACTAAAATTCAAAATACCTAAACAAACTGATTTTGGTCATTCCTGTTTTGAGATTTGGAGTCTCCGCCCAGGCGGATCAGCCTCGGGCATAACTTACGAAAGTAAGACTGCCTCACTCTCGCCCGCCTGACTGATTGTCGGGCAAGTGAGGATTCCAGATTTGAGTTTTGCCCGTCCGAACGGATTCATCCAGGCGGGTAATTTTATACTGTTAGACACGGCACTTACCCATAACAAACTGGGGCAAGGCACTTTCGACATATACATCTACAATTTCATTCATTAAATCATCAGTACCGTCAAACAGGACCTTTATATACCTGTCTGAATAACCGCACAGTTTTCCCGTTTTCCTGTCTCTGGTTCCTTCTACCAGGATACTTATGTTTCTCCCGATAAATGACTCCTTATATCTTAAAGATGTTTCTGCTGTCAGAGATTCAAGTTCTTTCTTTCGTGCCTTAATCTCGGAAGGTTTGCAATGGCCAGGCATTTTAGCGGCAGGAGTGTCTTCACGTGGGCTATATGGGAAGATGTGTGTTCTGCTGAATCCGGCCTGTTCACAAAGCCTCAGTGTATTTTCAAAATGTTCCCTCTCCTCCCCAGGAAAGCCAACCATTACGTCTGTCGATATTGACGGCAGTTCCAGTCTTTCTCTGATCTTTTCCAATGTACTGAGATATTGAGCAGAGTTATACTTTCTGTTCATCCTCTTCAGGATATAATTATCTCCGCTCTGCAGAGGCAGATGAAAGTGAGGGCAGACCTTATCCGAATTCGCAATTAAGTCAATCAGGCCATCCGTAATCTCATTTACCTCTATAGAGCTAAGTCTTATTCTCTCTAATCCCGGAAGAGTTTGAAGTTCTTCTAATACGTTTATAATACTTACCTGATATCCCACCTCCTTGCCGTATGCTCCAAGATGAATACCGGTAAGCACAATCTCCTTATAGCCATTGCTTATCAGATGTTCTGCTTCAAAAAGAATATCATCTATCTTTTTGCTTATGACTTTACCTCTGACATAAGGAATTATGCAGTAAGAACAGAAAATGTCGCATCCGTCTTCAATCTTTAGAAACGCCCTAGTATGACCGTCAAACTTACTGATCTTCAGGTTGAATGCAGATTCATTACGGCGTAGTTTCTTTGTGTGCGGCTCTCTAATGTTGCTTGAAACCGGTACGGAATTATTATCGGAAAGAAAACCGTTTTTTACAAAATCAATTATCCTGCTCTCTTTGCCCTTTTCAAAGACATAGCCGACGCCATCAATCTTCTTAATTGCCTCTGCATCTGATTCAGCATAGCATCCTGTAACGATCACGGTTGCGTCAGGGTTATTCCTCACAACCTTCCTGATTTGTTGACGTGATTTTTCATCACTTGTAGAGGTAACCGTACACGTGTTTATAACGCATAAATCAACAGGAGAGCTAATAGGAGTTTCTTCATATCCACTTGACATAATGGCCTCCCTTAGTGCCTGGGTTTCGTATTGGTTTACTTTACATCCAAGAGTAATAAAGGTACAAGTTTTCATGGCATAAAAAAGTTAAAAGTGCCTACCCGCCCACCGGTCTGTTAGGTGGGAAGTTTGAAGTGAGCTAAAGTTATGGTAAAAGACAAATCTCTTTTCTTAACTTTAGGCGTTTTAGTTCACTTTAGACACTTCAAACTTTTTAAGATATTAAAAACATCACTTGACACTATATTACGACAGATATAGACTTTAATTCAATAATAAACTTGCCAAAATATAACGACATAATTATTGACTGGAATGAAACCCCTAAAAATTGCGGAGGATAAAATATGGGAAATAATACACTAAATAACCAGTATATTTTGTATTCGATCAACGTTGAAGATGCCCAGGCCGTAGCAAACGAAATCATTGATAGGGATTTGACTGATAGCGAAATCAAAAAAGTTGAAGCAAGACTGGGTGACTATTTGCCGAATTGGTTTGATTTGCTGGAGATGGCAATTGATGATGTTGTTGAAGAATAGTATTTGGTCAAATTTTCAAAAAGTTTAAAATGGAAATTCTATCAATTTATGTGTAAGCAGTAGAAACGGATTAAAGAGTAATTATGGAATACACAGAAGCAAGACAACTTGTATGCAATTATCTGGCAAAGCATCATAAAAAGATTGCTTCAAATGAAGAAATAGAGGCAATTATTACGCATTGGTTTCTTAACCCCAGTATTCGTCCGCCATATTTTTCAAGTGCAGCATATAAGGCCTGTAAACAACTGTTCGGTTTGTCCCTGACAGAGATAAGCAATAAATCACTCGTAAGAGAAGAATCAGCACCCTACCAACTAAAATTTGATTTTGTTTATAACCGTATCCCGTATCCCCCTCCTGAAAAATATGAATTCAGTTTTATTGATCTGTTTGCTGGAATTGGTGGATTCAGGATTGCGTTACAGAATGTTGGAGGAAAATGTGTTTTTACAAGTGAATGGGATAAACATGCAAAAAAGACATCATTCAAGGAAAAGTAATATGAACACGAATACACAATTTATTTATCAATACAGAGATGCAGCCAATTATAAGGTTTTTGACATAGTAATCATTCGTGGAGTTTTTTCTTTATTCGATATTGAGGAATATTTATACGAAAAAGATTTCTTTGTTCCCTCAGAAATTGGTTTGAAGGATTTGCAACCGAAAAAGCTAACCCATGATGACCATATCTGGCATGCAATATTTGAAATCAGTTACACAAAGGAAAAACCTACTGTAAATATTTCTGCTGAAGAAATAGTACTAAATTTTAACAGAGCGTTTTCTGAAGAATGGAATATACTTGAAGCTTCAAAAAGATTAGGATTATTAGTATGAGAAGGAATTGGACACGGACGGAATTGATTCTTGCGATTAATTTATATTGCAAAACACAATTTGGTCGAATTCATAATAGAAATCCAGAAATTATAAAATTGTCTAAACTTATTGACCGCACACCAAGTTCCGTTAGCTATAAATTAGCAAATTTTGCCAGTATAGATCCATCATTGCCGCGTAAAGGAGCTTCTAACGTTAGTAAGCTGGATATTGAGGTGTGGAACGAATTTTTTAATGACTGGGAAAAGCTTGCTTTTGAAAGTGAAAAACTTGTTTCCAAATATGATAAAAAAAGCCTTGCTACCGATATTGAAATATTGCCTTTGGAAGGTTATGACCGTGAAAGTGTTGTAAAGAGACGTGTTAATCAGGCATTTTTTCGAAAAACTGTTTTAGCATCATATAATTTTAGTTGCTGCATAACAGGTCTTTCAATTACAGAATTACTTGTGGCAAGCCATATAATCCCATGGTCAAAAGATGAGAAAAATCGCTTGAACCCAAGAAACGGTCTTTGCTTGAATGCTCTTCATGATAAGGCATTCGATAAAGGAATTATAAGCATAACTGAAAAGTTCAGGATAATCGTTTCAAGTAGACTAAAAAAAAATACAAAATTCCCTGAAAAAGAATTGATAAATAAATATGATGGCCAGCTTATCTCATTGCCAAATCGATTTCTTCCTGACAGTGAGTTTCTTTCTTATCACAGAAAGCATATTTTTAATTGATAACTTAGCGGTATGGATAGAATACTAAAGTAGTTTCCCATTAGTTTTTTCAGCAATTTGTACATTCGTTTATTAATGGTGTTTCTGGCATAGACATAAAGGATGTAATTTTGCCTATAACCCGAAAAGCAGGATAAATTTCTGGCAGAAAAAATTTATTGAAAATATAGAGAGAGATAAAAATAATAAAAAAGAATTAAGAAAAATGGGGTGGAGAGTTATAGTTGTCTGGGAATGTGAGTTAAGAAATCTGAACAAGCTTATAAAAAAACTGACAATAGCTTTGAAAAGCTGAAAGAACACGTAAAATCTTCAATAGAGGTAATTGTTATGTATGAAACCGTAATAACTTCAAATGACCAAAAACTATATCTTGCAACCTTTGAATTTGTTAGTGGTGAATATGAACAGATATTTGAAAAGGCTTTTTATGCAGAAGATGATGAAGAATTAGAGAATAAAATCCACGAATACCTTATTAATTACTATGGTGAAGGTAGTACTCCAGAGATAGATGGGGATGTTTATTATTACTGGAATGGTGAGGTTACAGTTAAAGAACTTGGGCGGCAAGTAATCACAAACTTTAAACAGCTTATAAACAAACTTCTTTAGTATCGTTAAGGAAAATCACATGTAGACTAATTAGTTTCCGTGACAATAATTAATTAAGGATTTGTAATGAGCAAGAAATTGGTGAAAGAGTATGGATTTATGAGAGTGTATAATAATTTCAATAAAGGGAAATAATATGACAAGCTTGACTAAGGTCTCATTGGTGAAATGTACAAATTACTCTAAAGAAGAGACACGTGATGCAGTAGATAAAACATTTTCTTTCTTTGGCGGGATTGAATCCATTGTCAAAAAAGGGTCTAAGGTACTACTGAAACCTAATTTCCTGAGGGAAAGTGAAGTTGAAGATTGCGTAATTACACATCCTGTTGTTATAGAGACAGTTGCAGAAATAGTCCTCGAAGCTGGCGCTATACCGATTATAGGAGACAGCCCGGGATTTGGTTCTGTAAGAAAAGTTGCCAGACGTGTAGGGCTTGATAAGGTTGCGGAAAAACTGGGTATAGATATCATCGAACTTGACAAGCCCAGAAAGGTATCCATTAACTGTGGGGGTAAAGACTTTTCCCAGACAGTATCTGGCAAGGCACTGGATGTTGACGCCATAATCAACCTCCCCAAACTAAAGGCCCATGTTCAGGCTCTTTTTACTGCAGGAGTCAAGAACCTGTATGGATGTGTCAGCGGCAAGCATAAGGCATGGAGACATTTCCAGGCAAAAAACAGTATGGACTGGTATACGGACATGCTAATCGCTAATTATCAGTTAGTTAAACCGGTATTCACCATTGTTGACGGAGTTATGGCGATGGAGAAGACAGGGCCTTCCGGCGGCCTTCCCAAGGCTGTTTCGTTACTTATTGGTGGAATAGACGTTATAGCAGTAGATCGAGTGGTTGCAGAATCACTTTCGGTTCGTCCGGAAGACGTCCCCATACTCAGGGCTGCAAAAAGGTTGGGAGTAGGTGAACAGGATTTATCAAAGATAGAAGTTGCCGGCGAAGACATGTCTTCCGTTAAAGTACACGACTTTATCTTCCCGGAACTATCACCAATAGGCTTTGATTTCATTCGTGTAATTAAGAGCCTTTTAAGACACCTGTGGCTTAAGACTGTAGGCAAGGCAGAACCACAAACATAATTAGTATCTGTTGCGGGAATACGGTTCTGTCACCCTGAACTCGTTTCAGGGTCTCTTAATATATAGACACATATAGATTCTGAAATAAATTCAGATGACACTTTAGGGCTTTTGGGTTTCCCGCAACAGATACTAATTGCAAACGTAAATTTGCCTTACAACGTTATTAAAAGCTTACATGATTAATGATGGCAAAAAGTTTAATATCCTCTATCTTCATAATGAATCAATAATGGGTGGGGCCGAGATAAGTTTATCAAGTTACTAAAAGAACAACTTCATGGCGTCAGCCTCTTCTTTCATACTCTCAGTCAGGGTGTTTTGAAACCTGCTCAGATCAGACACCTTCCAGTTTATTCCAAATGACTTTGACAGAGTCACAATGTCACTGTAAAAAAGCCCCTCATCCAGAGAATCGTCTTCATCATCTTCCGACTGCATCTCGTAAACATGAGCAAGGATATCAGCAATATGTACAATTATTGGAAAAGGAGATTTTTTGTCTACTTCCTGGGTGTGATGATGAAAACCAACAGCCGTAATCAGGCTTTCCGGAAACATCCACTTTTCCAGAAGTTTCTTCCCAACTTCATCATGGATCATTTCAAATACGCTCTTCTCAGCCTCAAAGGCCGTGTATTTTAATTTTAGAGGGCTTATAATATCCACCAGCTTCAAGAATTCGGCAGGAAAGGCAATGTACATAACCAGTTTTCCTATATCGTGAATGAGGCCTGCCACAAATAATTCATTACTTGAACTTTTTAATTCAACCGCAATAATCTTTGCCGCAAGGCCGCAGCAGAATGAATGCCTCCAAAATCTTTTAATATCAAATTTATCATCCTGCTTGAAATTTTTAAAACTTTCAAATGCAATGGTAGATATAACCAAGTTTCTTATTTCTTTGAAACCCAAAACAGTTACTGCGTGTTGAAGGGAGGCCACCTCTCTTGTGAGGCCATAAAATGGAGAATTGGCAATCTTAAGTATCTTTGCAGTAAGGGATATGTCCGTACCAATAATTTCCATAAGGTCATTTGTTGAACTTCCAGGATCAGAAGTAACTTCAAGGACACGAAGAGCCACGGTTGGCAAAGTCGGCATCGATTCAATTTGGGCAATGAGTGTTGAAGTTGCATTAGAACCCATGCTGGTTGATTCCTCCAATTATGGTAATAAATTTAAGGATTCAGGAATTAACGGAATCCCTCAATCTCTATGTATTGTACAGGGGACTGTCAGGCGAGACGCCTGGCCTATGATTGATAATCTATGGGCCAGGTCATGCCTGAGGCAGATCCGCCTATGGCGCGACATCCTGCCTGACCTTATCCTTTAGCCTCAATCCTTTCTCAACTAACCTCACGCAGCCTCTCCTTCGCCTTTGTTAAAACCTCTATCGGTACAGGAAGCAGTTTTTGTTTCTCAATAATATCAAAAAACAGAGAAATTAGCCAGGGATCAAACTGCTTTCCGGCATTATCAGCAAGTTCTTTAATAATTTCCTCCGGAGAAAGCTTTTTACTGTATGACCGCTCAGTTAACATTACCGCAATTGCATCGGCTATAGTAAATATTCTTGCACCAAGTGGAATTTCGTTTTCTTTAAGTCCTCCAGGATAGCCGGTTCCATCAAAATTTTCGTGGTGATACAAAAGTATCGATTTTTCATTACTGAAGAAATCGAACAAACCGATCAGTTCTGACAACATATAGGGATGATCTTCAATCTCAATCTTTTCTTCCGTATTCAATACTTTGTCCTTATTCTTTAAATTCTTTCTTAGTAAAACCTTGAAGTTATCGTGAAGGGTTGCCGCACGTTTAAAGGTCTCAATAATAGAAGGTGGAAGAGCAAGCCTTTCACCAATGAGGCTAATGTATTGTCCAACATAGTGGTTGTGTTGCTTATATGCATCATCACTCATATCACGGGCCAAAAGTTTCAAAGATTCTATAGATGCTCTTTTTGTTTTTTCTAAAACCAATGAAAGATTTTCCTTCAGGTACCTGAAATCTTTGTTATCAATAGATTTTCCATCCTTAAGCTGTTCGTAATATTCCTTCATGTAAACCTCAACTCTGTTTCTTCCTTCTGTCTTGGCACGGTAGAGGGCCTTGTCTGCAAATGCTATAAGCTCTTTACTTTCCAGTAGTTGGTTCTGTTTTACAGATGCAATACCTATACTTACGGTTACAGTTGTTGAATTATTGCCATCGTCATACGTTTTTTTCTCACATGCAGTGCGGATTTTTTCTGCTACATTTCGTGCTCCGGCAATACCGGTATTTGGAAGAAGTAACAAGAATTCCTCCCCTCCATACCGGAATGGAATATCAATTTTTCTCGCCTCCTGTTCCAAACAGTTAGCAAATTCACGCAACACTAAATCACCAAAGGCATGTCCAAAGGTATCATTTACGTCCTTAAAATAATCCAGATCAAGCAGAAGACAAGATAAATCGGTTTGGTATCTCAGTGTACGGGGAAATTCCTTATCAAGGATTTCTGACATATAGTTACGATTATACAAACCTGTCAGCCCGTCATGGATTGCCTGTTTTTCAAGGTCGTTTCGTACGGCCAGAAGCTCTTCATTCAACTCAACAATACGCTTACCAGCTCTCAACCGTACTCTGAGTTCATTTTTGTTGAATGGTTTGGTGATATAGTCGTCAGCGCCTGCTTCCATGCCTTTAATGATATCATCCTGCTCGCTTTTCGAGGTAAGTAACAAGATAAATGTATACGGTTCTCTGGCCAATTTTCTAACCTTACGGCATATCTCCAAACCATCCATACCAGGCATCATCCAATCGAGGATTAGAAGGTTCGGTGCATTTTCAGACTGAATTGCCTCCCAGGCTTCGATGCCGTCTTTGCATGACGTAACCTCATAATCCATACTTTCCAAAAACTTTTCTAATCTACGCCGTGAGATATTCTCATCATCCGCAATTAATACTTTCACTCAACAAACTCCTTCAACGCATTCACCAGGCGCTCTATATTTTTTACCAAAGTACCATAAACCTCTTCAGCCCCATCCAGGTTATTTTCCCTACCCATTGTCTCTAATTTAAAGGCTATGTCAGTTGTGATGTTCTTACCAAAATTAGCCGCAGATCCCTTCAGTTTGTGTGCTGATGTCACAAGAGCTTCACTATTACGGCAATTAACAGCCTCTTCTATTTCCGACATGTGTTCAGGAGCATCGTTTATAAATATTCCTGCCAGTTCTTTTAAAAACTCCTCTTCACCTTCTAACATTTTAAGCGCTTCATCCTTATCAAAGACTGTCTTATCTTCCTGCATCATTCCTCCATTTTGATTAACTTTGCACTCTTAAATTCGGTTCCATATAGAGATCAGGCGTTTTGCGACTCAACGAAATACTTGACTTCCCACTTGTGAAATCATTTTGTTGCGAATACCCTCCGTCGAAAGAACATAATCTACGTACCCCGTATCTATGGCAGCCTTAGGCATCCCCCCAGATCATACTGGTTTTTTCATCCTGGGCAAACGTGGTTCCTCCAACTGATTTAATATGACTTATACCGTCTGATGCCGTCAGGAAAATAACAGGAATCGTGCAAAGTGTGGTATCATCCTTCAGGGTCTGACACACTTCAAAACCGGATATATCCGGCATGTCCACATCCAGCAGATCAAGTCAGGCTTTTCCTTGCGGGCTATCTCTACACAGCGTTTCCCATCTTCCACGCATAAAATCTCAAGCATCTCCTTCTTCAGACGTGCTTTGGCAATAGCCAGTGCTTTCGGATTATCGTCTACAATTAATACCTTCATATTCTTATATTTCGGATTTCAGAATTCGGATTGCGGATTGAAGGTGAATTCACATTTATTCTTATGCTTTATTCATCTCTTTTTCCATTCCGAATTCCGCAATCAGCAATCCGAAATTGTTATGTTTGTTTCCCTGCCTCGTATCACGGACCGGCAAAATGCTTCAAGCTTGTCTAAAGCCACAGTACCGGCCTTAACATCTTCCGCCTTTGCCGCTTCCTCAATCGCTTTTGCCGCTTCGGTTAACATCGGGTATCCGTAACTGCCACCCGCTCCCTTCATCTGGTGCGCGAGCCGGCGCAGGCCATCATGGTCGCCACTTTCCAATACCTTGCGCATTGACTCTACATCTGCTTCCAACCCGGCAGCAAACTCATCAATAAGTTCCACCAGATCTGCATCATCTGCATATTCAGAATAAATTATCTCCGGCATATGAATTTCAGATTTCAGATTTCGCCTGCCTGCCGGCAAGGCAGGGATTTCGGATTTATCTCTTTCATTCTGCCCGACTGAGTCGGATCTGTGAGACGCTTCAGGGTCGTCCTCAGGCGACAATTCGCAATCCCCGTCCGATCCGGCACGGGCGGGCGCATTCCGAAATTGTCTTCCGTTCTGAAGATTGCGTTCGATTACATCGGCAAATTCCTGCCTCTTAATGGGCTTGGTTATGTAATCATCCATACCGGCCTCAATGCACTTCTCACGGTCACCCTTCATGGCATTAGCCGTCATGGCTATAATCGGAATTCTGTGATTCCTGACAGATGAACTTTCATCACGTATGACTCGCGTAGCCTCATAACCGTCCATCTCCGGCATCTGGCAGTCCATCAATACCAGATCGTAATCCTTCTTTTCAAGATGTTCAATGACTTCCTTACCATTGGCGACTGCATCTGCATGGTATCCAAGTTTTTTTTCTATTAGACGAAGGGCAATCTTCTGATTGACCATATTATCCTCTGCCAGGAGGATACTGACACGTTGTTTATGATCTTCTGATATAGAATATTGCGTAACTATCTGTCCGGCTGTATATTTCCCGACGCTTGACGATTCTCCGGTAACAAGCCTGAGACAATCTAGCAACTGTGATTTTTTAAGCGGCTTGGTCAGATACGCCGCAAATCCCATTTTCCCGAAATGTTCGGCATCTCCACGCCTGCCAACAGAAGTCAGCATCACAAGAATCAGATCCTTAAGTTGTGGGTCCGCCTTGATCTCCCTGCATAGTGATTCTCCATCCACCTCGGGCATACAGTAGTCAAGCAGGGCAATCTTAAATGGATCTTTCACGTTAACAGCATCACTCAGTTCCTTGATAGCTTCTGCTGCCGAAACAGCCTCCTCAACCCGGCAATGCCAGGACTCGAGGTGTTTTCTAAAGATATGTCGATTCATGTCGTTGTCATCAACAACAAGCACACGTATGTTTTCTATAACACCCAGTTCTACCGGCTGCTGCTCAGTAGACTGTTTTCCCAATACTACAGTAAACCAGAAGGTCGATCCCTTGCCCTCTTTACTTTCCACACCAATCTGGCCGCCCATTGACTCAACAATCTGCTTACAGATTGTCAACCCCAGGCCGGTGCCGCCATACTTCCTTGTAGTAGAAGTATCCACCTGTGTAAATGGCTTGAACAGACGATCCATACGATCAGCAGGAATACCAATACCTGTATCTCGAACAGCAAACCTCACCGTGGCGTGCGATTCTGTTTCTTTCTCCAGGTTTGCACTTATTGCCACCTCACCATCATTAGTAAATTTCATGGCATTGTTAACCAGGTTAATGATCACCTGTCTCAACTTGCCGGGATCACCATGTAATAAAAACGGAACTTCCGGATCAATAAAGCAGGATAATTCCAGATTCTCCTCATGTGCCCTGATAGCGAGGATGTCGATGGTACCATCCACAGCGATTTTTAGATCAAAATCTATGTTCTCCAATTCCATCTTTCCTGCTTCTATTTTGGATAAATCCAGGATGTCATTGATAATAGTCAATAACGCGTTGGAGCTGTTACGAACGGTAGCTGTAAATTTACGCTGTTCATCAGTCAGCTTCGTGTCCAGCAAAAGGTCTGTCATGCCCATTATACCGTTCATTGGCGTGCGTATTTCATGACTCATGTTAGCCAGAAACTCACTCTTGGCATTGGTGGCAACTTCTGCCTTTCTTTTTGATTCATTTGCTTCCTTCATCTTAACCATAGCAACTTTTTCACTCCTCTTTAACATTTCCTCCATCTGCCTGCGTTCTGTAACATCTTCGTTAACCGCAACAAAATGAGTGGTGTTGCCTTGTTCATTATTAACGGGTGAAATAGATGTATGCTCCCAGTAAAGTATACCGTTCTTCTTCTTATTGCAGAATTCCCCGTGCCATTCGTTACCGGATTTAATAGTCTCCCACAGCTTTTTGTATTCTTCAAGCGGGGTCTTGCCTGATTGTAATATACGCGGGGTATGACCAAGAGCATCTTCAGAGGTGTAACCGGTCAGTTCTGTAAACTTGGAATTGATATATTCGATTTTCCCTTCGATATCTGTAATCATTACCGTAACAGGACTTTGCTCAACAGCCTGAGACAGCTTACGTAAATTTTCTTCAATTCGTTTACGTTCGGTAATATCTTCTTTAACAGCAATGAAATGAGTAATAACACCTGCATCGTTTTTGACCGGAGAAATAGATGCAGATTCCCAATAGATTGTCCCATTCTTATCCTTATTGCAGAATTCTCCCCGCCACTCTTTTCCGGATATAATAGTTTCCCAAAGGTCCTTGTATTCTTCAGGTGTTCTGTCATCTGATTTCAGTATCCTTGGATTCTGCCCTATGACCTCTTCGTAAGAATACCCGGTTACCTGCGTAAACTTCTTATTAACATATTCGATATCGCCTTCGATATTCGTAATAACAACCGTAACAGGACTTTGCTCAACAGCCTGAGACAGCTTACGTAAATTTTCTTCATTTTGTTTGCGTTCGGTAATTTCATCAGTAAGACTACTGGTCATTTTGTTAAAGTTGGCGGCCAGGGAGCCTATCTCGTTTCCTGACATAATTTCGGCTCTATATGAAAGGTCGCCTTCAGCTATCTTTTGTGTAACCCCGGTTAACTGCAGAATGGGTTTTAAAACTCGATTTCTTGACCACCAGATAAAAAAGCCAAAGGCCAAAACACTAAAGGCAAAAACAGAGATATTGGTTACTGCTTTTCTTTTTGCAGCAAATCCCATTTCTAATATAATTGTATTTACCTCGTCACCGGCAACATTTGAGATAGCCAATCCCGAATTGATCGCCTTTGTCGCTGTATCAAACCAGGCTGAAGCGCTTATCGGATAATCCACTCCTTTGATCTGTTTAAAGAAGACCCAGAACCTATTACTGTCAGATCCTGAATTGGGGAAGAGTGGCTTATAAATAATTATATCTCCAGAAGGTAAATATACTTTTCCTTCTTTACCTGAAAGAATCTGTTCCGCAATATGCGGATAGTCACGCCTTACATTATGATGTGATCTGTTGAGCGAGTTCATCATTCCCCACTCTTTCTTTTTATCCGGATGGTGGAGATAAAATCCGTCTTTATTAACTAAAATATAGTCTTCAATCTCTTCCCTCTCCATCTTTCTATGCAAAAATAACGGAATGTCAGCCTTCAAGTTGAGGACAACAACCCCTGCCTGTTTTTCGTCTATAAAAACGGGTGTTGCAAAACGCATAACAGGCTTATATGGATACTCAATCTTGCCATGTTCCACGTTAAGATCAAGTGGAGAAATATATATTTCCCATGGTTGTAAATTTATGGCCTCTTTGAAATAATATCTTTCACTTTTATCCTGTAATTGTGTGCCTTTAATTATTCTGGCTGTATCATCATCAAAACTAACACGCACACGTTCATGTCCGGTATTGTCTAAAAACCGGATCTGGTCATATATCCTTTTTACTTGAGAGAATGTGCTAAAGAGATTTTCCACATCACCAAGCAAATCTAATGTATGGCCATCATATTCTGTCTGCAGGGCCCTGGCTAATGTCATTATACTTTTATGTTTGCTTAGATTAGATAAATCAGCAAACGTTCCATGCATAAAACTTTGAAAACCCTCTTTTCTCTCTACAATCTGCGTATTCTCAGTGCTTACTTCAGCTTCTTGTCTCTGACTCGATAAAAAAACTTCTCCTCTTAAGATCTGAAATGTTTGCAGAAATTCCTTCTCAAATGTCTCAATAGCCTGTTTCATCCGGTTTGAAGTAGATGGCTGGTGTTTTAAAAGCAGTAACTGTCTAATAGAGTTCTCCACTATGGAATGGCGGCGCTTAATTTCATTTTTGGACTCACTGGAAATAGGCCGCCTTGACGCAATGGCATTGCCAATAAGAGCGCGTTCCAGACCTGCATTCTCGCACAACTTTGCAATATTGGGACGCAGAACAGTATTAAAGTAGATTATTTCGTCTTTACGTTTTTGTGGGGTAAAGATAGTATTGCACAGTTCAAATTCACTGTTTATGTTATGGGTGGCTAATCCGTTCCACTCATCTTTGGAAATGGATTTATATGCAATTCTGTTTCGGCTATTCTGAAGATGCAAGTGACTAAGTGTCCAACTACTCAATATATCCTCAAACATTTCGCCTTTGTTTAAACTCAATAGTTCTTTCGTCAGCTTGCGGGCCTGTAAGACTTCGGCATCTCCTTTCTTGCCCATTTCAAGGAATTTTGGGTAGAGAGGCGACGAATCACCTTCGCCACTTCCTATTATTGTGGCTCCGTAACCACTTTCAATAGCCTGCCAGCCTGCAGCAGCATTCAAGTGACCGTTTATCTTATTTCTTAAAGCATATTCTTCTGAATGCTTATGCACTTCAAAAGATCTTCTTAAAGACATCACAAACAGTACAATCAACACGCTTAATAAAATCGCAGTAATAAATATGATTTGAAATTTTAGTGATTTAATTTTTGGTATCTTCATGGTCATTTTTATCTATCAGTTTTTGTGACCCGCCAAAAAGCGGGCTGTATCGCAATAGCAAAAATACATAATATACATTCTGAATTTATTTCAGAATCTAATAATTTCAATAACTTAGTAACATTAGAGATCCCGAAACAAGTTCGGGATGACAATTGTGACACAGCCTCAAGCACGTGTCTGGCAAGTGGTCTGAATCCCTTGCCTATTGTCATCTCTCAGGTGTTAGCTGAAGAATCTCTCATGTTGCTGAGACCTAAATCGATCGATTTGTGCCCGCCCGTACCGAACGATACGTTCGGGCGGGTAGCTGCATCCTTTAGGTTGCGTAACTTAAGTGAAATTCACAGCCACCCATCGGATGCCGAGAAATGCAGGCTACCCGCCTGAAAGACGTAGTCGGGCAGGAAGCCTGTAGCTACTAGAATATAGAAAACAAAATCGCTCAATTTTGGCGAGACTCTCTCTATTTCATGATAATACCACTGCAAACTACCTTATACTCCCCATAGAAAGGTTAGCTTAAAGAGCAAAACAGTTGCCAACTTCTGATGCCAGGGAATGTTTAATAAACGGACATTTTTTACTACACCTGGGCACCGGGCAAACTCTCAAATATCTTGCTGATTGAACAAAAAACTACTGGAATGATTCAGGAAGGTATCTGTTTATAAGCATTTGTTTTACAAATATTTATAGGTATAGTTTTACAGGAGGATTTCCCCATATTTTTATCAATCAATAGAAAATCCTGTTTACGAATTAATTTCTAAGAGGGTTTAAATTTAAAATGGAATGCCGACAACTAAATAATCTATGAATAAGAGAAATTATTGCAGTAGTTTTTGTTGTCATTTTAAACAAAAAGTTTATATCTTAGGCAATCTTATATAGATACTTTTATATAGGTAACCATAATACTCACAATTTAGATTATACTAATTTACAATATTATTAATCTGGAGGTCAAAATGGCTCTACTGAAATCAATAAATGTACCATTAGGAACGAAGGCAATCGATTTCTGCTTGAAGGGCGTAGACGGTGAAATGCACTCTCTTGCTGACTATGACGACAAAGAAGTTTTAGTTGTAGTCATTATGTGTAACCACTGCCCCTATGTTCAGGCTGTGGATGACAGGCTTGTCCAGCTGCAGGAGAAATTTGCAGAACGAAATGTCCAGTTTGTGGGAATCAATCCGAATGACAGTATCAAGTATCCTGAAGATAATTTTGAAAATATGGTTAAAAGGGCAAAAGAGAAAGGTTACAATTTCCCCTACTTAAGAGACGAGGATCAATCTGTAGCAAGGAAATATCAGGCTCAATGCACTCCCGACATATATGTTTACAACAAGGAAAGAGAACTATGCTATCACGGCCAGATAGATGACAACTGGCAGGAACCGGATAAGGTAACGTCGCATGATTTAAGCGATGCAATTGGAGCACTACTTGAAGGAAAGAAGCCATCTCCCAATCAATATCCATCAATGGGATGTTCGATTAAGTGGAAAGAGTGATTAGTTTAGAGGATATGTGTTTCAGATTATATTCTTAAGTAGTCTAACATTTACTTAATAACTACTAATTGATAATTGAATATTGATGATTTTATCAAGATTAAAGACCTGACTCCGTCCTGCCTTTCTTCTGTGCGATCAAACTTGCTACTGATTTATTCTCTGCAATCTCACCTTCTCTATAATAAAGAATATGAAAATCTTTGAAGAAATTACGAAGTTCATTATGCTTCAGCAGATAGTCCGGATTCTTAGGCCCGTGTACATCATCTCCGTACTTTAACTGATCAATGGTATACGTCTCAAACATAACCATACCGCCTTCCTTCAAACCTTCCTTAATTTGAGGAATAAGATCTCTTTGTGTGTAATAAAAGCACGTAATAAGATCGTATTTACCGGCAGAAATCTTATATTCCTCCAGATCTGCCGTAAATGCATTTAGTGTCACACCGCTTTCCCAGGCTAAAGATTTACACTTCTCGACAGCTTTCTCAGAGATATCACAACAATCAACGTCAAATCCATTTCTGGCAAGAAATACCGCATTTCTACCTTCTCCCATAGCCAGGACCAGTGCCTTGCCTTTAGTCAGAAGGTCAACATTTTCCTTAAGGAACTTGATAGGCTCTTTCCCGTATATATACTCCATGGAATCATAACGTTTGTTCCATTTCTTTCTATCATCTTCACTGGCATTAACAGTCTGGCCAATAGAAAAGAATAAGAGAGCAGTTATTATTGTAGGGATTAGTGCCATTTTTATTAACAGGACGCAGATCGTCGCAGATATACACAAATAACAACTTAGAATTAAGGATTATTGTTTATGCTTGTAATTTGTATCGTAGGGTAAGACAGTGCCTGAGGTAAGTATGCCCATGGTGAGGTTTCAGCCTCATTTTTAGCCATGTGTTGCAAACCTGAAGTCGATATTGCAAGATATACCTAAAAATCCGGTGCGTTGACTCTTTGCCTTAACTCTTCCGCATTCTTTAATAGCTTTTCCTGTCGTTCCTTTATCGGCGGTGGGTTTAGTTTAACTAAATCATAACTCAAGACATGGTCATCTTCTAACTCGATCGGCAATAATATTTCGGAGAAAAAATCCAGCGGAAATTTATTATATAATGGCGCCTTTATTTTCTCATATGTAGTCATTCTTTCATGGGTAAGCCTTCCTTCCCCATCCCTTTTCTCTATCATTATTTTTCTGGTACCATAATATGTAAAAGGTATCGTAACGGGACTTTCACCTTCAAGCTCATTATCAATATATACCAGCGCATTACTGGGATTTGTCTTTACAGTTATTGTCCTGGTCACACAACCGGCTGAAACAAAAATAATTGCAACAATAGCCAGAAAACTGAAATATTTTATATTTTTGATCATGACAAAGTTTACTCTATAAACTACAAGTTAAATAATACGCGCTGAAAGCGCCTCCGAAACTTTAGGCACTTCAAACTTTAGTTCACTTTAGACTTCCCACCTAACAGACCGGTGGGCGGGTAGGCACTTTTTACAAAGTTGCCGAAGGCCCAACTTGATACTATCACCTTTTTCTATCATGAGGGTAAAACAATGCAGCGTCAGGTAAAGTATATGAATGTAAATCATGGACAGCCCCTTCTCCCTGAGCAGAGGGAGATCTGGCCTCAAAAGCAAGAGTGCCGTCATAAATCCCGTTATGCAGATCTTTTATTGTCTTGTAACCAAGATTTTGCATCGCATGCAGTAAGCTTTTTATAATATACTCACCAAAATGAGCTACTGAACCTTTATCAACTACCGTACCAGACACTCCCTGTGCAATTTTAACTTTATTATTGTCTTCTGCATAATATCTCTTGTCGCCACCTTTGTCCATCGCTTCCAAGGAAGCCATCCCTCTATATTTCTTCAGCCTGACACCCCCCTCATAATAATAGTCACCGGGGGCCTCGTTTGTACCGGCAAGCATAGCGCCAAGCATTACAGTACTCGCACCCAATGATAATGCCTTAACAATGTAACCTATATTTGCTATCCCTCCATCCGCAATTACGGGTATTCCCGCATACTCTCTTGCAAACTTTGCACAGTGGTAAACCGCAGAACCCTGAGCCCTTCCCACTGCCATGGCATCCTGTGTAATACAGATAGAACCTGAACCCATTCCTATACGCAGAGCATCTACTCCCTTATCAATGAGCGATTTACATTGTCTGGCAGTTACAACGTTTCCACCCACGACTTCTATCTCCGGGTAATTCTTCTTTATATGCTCTATCATATTATGCTGATAAATTGAATCTCCCTGAGAAGCATCAATTACTATTACGTCTACTCCCGCATCTACCAGTTCTTTGAGCCTCTCCCTGTCTTCATCCCGTGTTGAGACTGCGGCTCCGACCAACAACTGTTTTTCTTTATTTTTTGAAGCAAAAGGAAAATCTTCATTCTTCAATAAATCTGTCCTGCTCATTAAGGATACAAGGCATCCATTTTTGTCCACTAACGGCAGCTTGCCTTTCCTGGACTCTTTCAGTATTTTATTTCCCTCTGCAAGTGAAATACCGGCACTTGCCGTAACAAGCTGGTCGACCATAACTTCACGCAACTTTTTTGTTCTATCTGTTTCGAAATCTATATCTCTCCGCGTAACGATACCAATTAATTTAGTTTTTAATGTCCCATCTTCAGTTATTGGAATACCGGAGAATCCGTATGTCTTCTTAATCTCGTCAACATCTGAAATAGTATTTTCAGGGCGGAGTGTTACAGGTTCAGTAATGAATCCGTTTTCAAATCTTTTTACCAGTCTGACTTCCCTGGCATGCTCTTCAATAGAATTGTTATAATGTATAATGCCTATCCCACCCAGCAGGGCCAGATAGATTGCCATCTTAGACTCAGATACGGTATCCATTGGAGAACTGACGAGAGGCCTTTTTATCCGGATATTTCTTGTAAGGTTTGTTTCAATATCGACATCTTCCGTAGGAAAGCCTATATGTCCCGGCAACAGGATAAAATCACTGTATGTCAGTCCGCCGCCATCTCCGAAAAATTCTTCTGCACTAAAACCATTTTCTGGCATTCTTTAACACCTCATAACAACATATACGGGTCCACATCTATCATAATCTGAACCTTTTTTGACTGTCTGTTTTCACTTTCAATATTCTTTAAAATCGCACTCAAGTTTTCAGAATTATCCGCCTTCACTATTAAGTGCCACCTGAAATTATCTTTAACCCTTGCAATCGGCGCAGGTGCAGGCCCCAAAACTTCTACTTTATCTTTGTGCCTGTCTGATTGAGCCACTCCGGCAGTCAATCGTATTGCTTCTCTCAATTTTTCAGCAATATTCATAGACTTTTTTTTAACATCCTGGTCATTCTTTCCGCGCAAGACAATCCTTGCCAATCTTTCATACGGAGGATAATAAAGTTGCTTTCTATATTCAAGTTCTTTTTTGGCAAACCCGTCATAGTCATGTAAAGCGGCACACTTAATACTGTAATGTTCCGGATTATAAGTCTGAACTATAACCTGTCCCCCCTTGGAGCCTCTTCCAGTTCGTCCCGCTACCTGACAAAGCAGTTGGAACGTTCTCTCACCTGCCCGGAAATCAGGCATATTGACAATTGTATCAGCAGAAAGCACACCAACCAATGTGACGTTTGGAAAGTCAAGGCCTTTTGCAATCATCTGGGTACCCAGAAGTATGTCTATATCACCACGCCTGAAGGCGTTCAGCGCCTTTTCATGAGAGTCCCTTCCCCTCATGGTATCGCTATCCATCCTCAAAAGTTCGTGCTGGGGGAATCTGGCCCTGATGTCTTCCTCCATCCTTTCTGTTCCAACACCTAGAAAACTTATACCGGGAGCACAGCATTCAGGGCATTCTCCGGGAACAGGTTCATCTGAAAAACAATAATGACATATTACGGCATCCTTCTTTTTATGATAAGTAAGAGAGATATCACATCTTTTACATTTTAGTACAAAACCACACCTTCTACAACTTATAAAAGGTGAGAATCCACGCCTGTTCAAAAACAACAGCACCTGCTCCTTTCTAGAAAGACACTGCTTCATACAAAGTTCCAGATAATTAGATATATAGTACAAATTTTTACCTCTGTACTTTTCGTGGCGCATATCAATTACTTCCACCCTGGGAAGCGGTTTATTACCAACCCGATTTTTCAGTGTGACATATTCATATTTACCAATACTGGCATTATAAAAACTCTCAAGAGACGGTGTAGCGGAACCAAGTACAACCAGTGCATTTTCATGCTCCGCCCTGATCATGCTCACGTCACGGGCATTATAACGTGGGGAGGTATCCTGCTTGAATGTGTTCTCATGCTCTTCATCGATTACGATCAATCCTACATTTTCTAAAGGGGCAAATACTGCTGAACGCGCGCCAATAACAACGTCTGCATTACCATTCTTGATATCCCACCATTGATCGCTTCGCTGCCTGTCAGTCAAACTGCTGTGCAGGACGGCTACTCTATCAAAACGAGATTTGAATCTTTCAATAGTTTGTGGTGTGAGAGATATTTCTGGAACCAGAACTATTGCCTTAAGTCCCATAGTAATTACCTCTGAAATTGCCTGCAGATAAACCTCTGTCTTGCCGCTTCCTGTAACCCCTTTCAACAAAATAGCGCCGAACTGCCTTTCCCTTAATTTCCTCTTGATGAGGTTAATAGCTGTTTCCTGTTCTCCTGTTGACTGTAAATGGCATGTCTTCTTGAAGTGTTTTCCGGCGAAGAGGGAATCACTTACTTTTCTTTTATCAAGAGTAATCAGTCCTCTATCTCGAAGCCTGTTAATACTGTCCATTTTACAGTCGCTGATACCAGCTAATTCAGGAAATGTTATTTCGCCTACCTCAGAGAGAACCTCCAGTACCCTTGCCTGTTTTGGCGCTCTCTTTTTGATTGTGGAAATCATATCTTTTACGGATGCTCCATCTTTACATAATCTGACTACGCTTACTGTCCTGGAGTTAATGCCCTTTCTTACAACGGATGGAAGAAAGGTTTCCAGAGCTTCACCCCATCCACAAAAATAAAAATTGGCCAGCCATTCCGCAATCCCCAGCATCTTGGAATTTAATATAGGCTTTGTATCAATTACGCGGATTATATCCTTAATTTTTTTAACATCCGATTTGTCGGTTAGCCCAACGCAATACCCTACGGCTGTTCTCCCTCCGAAGGGAACTTTAACCCTTTTACCAATCTCGATCTGGTTTATAAAAGATGGTGGAATCTTGTAGTGAAATTTCTTATTCAGAGGTATGTCCAATACGACTTCAGCAAACTTTTCATAAGCCATTGATGTGCAATCCTTTACAGGCAAAATAAATCCTGACATTATTGCTGAATCCTATCACAATAATAATAAAGTGTCAAGGCAAGCATTGATTTGGTGGTGTCCTAATTTGAAATACTTTTTTGTTAGCAATAATAACAGGCAAAATGTGGTTTTAGGGAGTGGATAAGGTGGATTGCTTGCTTATGTTTGGCGAGGCAGATTGTTCGTTTTTAGTGTAATTATTAATAATAAAATAAACCAAAAGACCTCCTATCGTGGAGCCTATTATACCTGCAATTATAGCAATTGCCCAAGGTCGCCGTTTATTTTGTTTATATTCTTTTAGGCGTTCTACTAAAAGAGGCCCATCGCTTAATATGTTCTCATGAACAATTTTTGGACTTTCAATATCGGCTACGTAATTATCAAATATTTCTCCAGTTCCAGTGTCTCCTCCAATATCTTTTTTTTCTCGGTGAGAAGAAACATTGTTTACAAGTTCATTGAGTTTGCGTTTTACATTATAATAATCAGGATAAATTTCTTTTATTATTTCAATTGGAAAGCCCCTTAGTTCTTCTTCTACTTTGCTTTTAAGTGTTAACACTGTACCATCAAGCGCATCAAAAGCGGCTCTATATATATGCCCTTTTGCTTTATCTAATTGTCCCTTATGGTAACCTTCTTCATCACAACTTTCATTACCATCTTCTTCCTCATCTTCCCCCTCTTCTTCTTTACTTTTTATAAAAGGAGTACCCGGTATCAACTTCCTATGAAGAACTCGCATGAAATGGTCGAATGCATTTCTTAATTCATTTATGATTTGGAGATTTGATTTGTTCTGTACGTCGATTTCTTCGGCATAAAGGATTAATGCCTTGGCTTGTAGATATAACTGCGTTATATCTTTAACATCCGCAACTTCACCTTCTGAGAAAACTCGTGACAATAGAAATCCTCATCATTGTAACTAAATAAATATTCTTATGGCATCTTAATACGCTTTACCTTGTCCGCCCATTCTTTAAATTCTCGTGCTGTGTAATATAAGCCTTTGCTTAAGCGAACAGATCCTCTAAATCTACCAGAGAATATTTTTGCTTTTTCACGATTTACATCAGATTTAGGTGTGATGTCTTGATATTCCCTTCCTAAGATCTCATTAAATCTTTTGAGTTTTAGTCTATTTTGAATGGTCTTTTTTGTGGTGTTGCTTAAACTGATGGACATGGAAGAACCCCTGAAATGTAGTTTTGAAAGTACGCTTTAAGAAACATAAAATGTACATTCTCCGGGAATATATCCGAAAATCAACAAATGTCAAGTAAAAAACGACCCAAATGGGTAAAAATGGTCAACATTATTGAAAAATCGTATCTATATACTTTACCTCACCTCGCAAGGTGTATGCCGTATCACCTTAATACGCAAGTTATAACATAATTTTAGCTTTTTTTGCAAAAAATGCTAATTTTGTGTCAATTCTTGCATTCAAGTAGTAATTACTATAAAATATCCTCACATTTCAAATATGATCTGTGATACCTGCTACCGTTGCTGGTATATATCTCAATGATCTATGAATCCTCATAATGAGTAAAATATAAGGCTACGGCTATTTCAAATTAGGACATCACCATTGATTTACAGGCATATTAACCTTGATTTAATATTCCAAAATTTCTCAGCAGTGTCCGGTTAGGTTTTTGCAGGTACCAATATCTGAAATAAAACAATATAAATCACGGTATTCATACCCCACTGAATGATGCTATGAAGATAGTTGAACGGCACGTTATAATATTTTCAATTGCTATGTATGTTACTGCAATAGGGCTTTTAATTTACCTGCAGTTTATTGGGAAAGAGAGGCAATTTACAGTAGCTATAGATATTGAAAAATTATGTAAGGTAGATGTAGATGAAAACGAATGGGAATATGTAGTATTACATCACAGCGCCACTGACGAGGGAAATGCAATACGCTTTGACAAGTATCACAGAGAAAAGAGAAAGTGGCCGGAAGGCCTGGCCTATCATTTCGTTATTGGTAATGGTAGCGGCTCAGGCAATGGCGAGATTGAAGTGGGAGATAGATGGAAAAAGCAGATTTATGGTGCACATACCGCTAATATGGATCTTAATCAAATCGCTATTGGTATCTGTCTTGTTGGAAATTTTGAAGAGGAAAATGAGCCCACAAACAACCAGTTGGAATCTCTGACAAGTCTGGTAAATTACGTTTCAAAAAGATATAAAATATCCGAATCAAACGTCATCATGCATAATCAGGTTAATCAAAAAGGCACAGCATGTCCCGGTAAAAACTTTCCCTACGAACAACTTATTGATAGAGTAACCAGGTCAGAACCAGAAAGAACGTTATAATGTGGTGAAATTTATCCCGGCAATGCCACAACATATAAAACTTCATTAACTATCGGCTATTGTTAGAATAAAGACTATGCTTATACAACAATGCCTTCATGTATTCTACATGTGACCACATCAACGGGGTAACGAACATGATATATCCATCTTCTTCCATAGTACTATCAGATATCATACACCTGTCTGCCACTTCGTTGTAAGCCCTTTGCATATTATTAGCTTCTTCTAAAATCTTATCAAAATCCAGATTGTCTTGAAGAATATGCTTATCAAATTCCTTGGAGAAATCAAGACCCGTCTTCCATTCAGATTCTATAAATGCATCGAATCTTTTACAGGTTGAAATATGTTCAGGGATTTCTCCTTTTTCGTTTTTGTAGCTATCAATGAGGTTCATTAATTCATCACCTCTCTTATCATTTTTGCACCAGTAGTGGTATTGGGCCAGTATCGCAGTATACTGAAGCCAGGGGCCATTACCGGCATGAGTGTGTATTTCAATATCTCCACTGAATGGAAGGTACCGTTGAATCATCCCTAACTCAGGGTCCCATAGCTGTCTTTCAATAAAGTCTACACTATTATCAAGATAATCTTTAACCTCATTTCCAAATTCAAAATAGAACGGACTTAATAGTGTAAAATCCGGCTTAAAATCATAATTACCTTTTTCATCTATACGTCTCAGGAATCTGTTGTTTTCCACCATGATACTAAACAGGTTGTGCTTAAATGCTGATTTAAAGGTAAGTATCTTATCCGGAATAATATCCGGAGCATCAAACTCATCGTTTACCCTGGAAACAAGAGTAAAGGCTCTTAGATATGCAAAATTAGTCCAGCAACTGAACCCTTCTTCAAGAGCAGATTCGTGAATAGATGTAGTGGAATGAAAAAGATTTATCTCCGGACGATAATAATTTTTAATGGCAAATTGTGAGGCATTCTTTATTGAGAGGAGAAATTTATTTATGTCCTGTATCTCTTCTTTTTTCGACTTTGCAGTAAGTAGATAATTGGAAAGGATGATTAAGCCGTGTGCATTATTATCTTCCTGCTTATAAACACTTTTTTCCTCACCAGAGAGGGCATATCTTTGTCCAAGATAACCATCATATCCAATGCTCCTTAATACAAAGTCTGCAATAGATTTGAGTAATTCGTATGAATCATCAGCAATAGAAAGATCGGATGTTGAAATATATGCTAAAAGCCCGGATGCACAGGCAGCATCACGCGGATAAAAATAAGGGTATCTTGACTCAGGCCTTGCGGCCAGTAATATTTTTTCTCCACCATCTGTTTCTACCGAACATGATTGTATAACCTTGAAATGTGCCTCAAGCTCATTATTAATATTTTTTTGGGATGATTGTTTGCCAGGATTAGAATCAGTCATAGTGATTTGGCTTTAAACGTTTCAAAAATTCTATAGTATTTATATTGAACGACTTATAATTTGTGTTATTTTCGCTTTCCGTTACCTTTTAAATCACAATATACAAACCACAAATTACAATCAATACATAATTACAAAATTACTGAACCTAAACTTATACGAGTACATTTTAGCTGTACTTACTGCACGGCTTGGTGTCCAATTACACAAAGCAAATCAAGCGTGTTCATCCATCCCCTTTTCTGACCATCTTTGCAGCAAATAGTCTTTACTCTCTTCAAACACCTCTGCCTGTTTCTCAACAACCCGTTCAGCTTCACCGTTTGTCATATCTTTCGTCTCAGTAATAAACCCGGCTATCCTTGCAAAGTACAGCGGCGTCATCATATTAACCAATTTTACCCTGTTTCTCTTCCAATTACGAAAAGTTACAGCTATATCATAAAGTATCCTGCACCATAAATCTGTCGGAAATGTAAAATTTTCAGCACTTAAAGAGTTCATTTTCTTTAACTCTTCAAAATTGTCTTTCTCTATTATATTTTCCCATAGTGCACCGAAATGATTGAGTCCTGTCTTGAAATATTCTACAAGATTGTCCATGCTGACATCAAAGGCCTCCGGCTTCGTACCGGTTTCCTCTCCCAGGATTGGCACGGGAGAGCTTCCCTTTATGTCCTTCCAGTAATCATAATTTTGCTCCATGAGGACAAAGAGTGTGGTGACGACCTGCTGAAACATCGGCCCCAATGATTCACTCGGGTCCTTAACATCATGAACCTTCGTTCCCAGCCGTGTTTGACAAATTCTGAACCCCTGAATGATTGCAGTAGTGGTAAGCCAGATGTCTATTCCGAACTTAGCCACATCAGTCTCCCAGACATCCTGATCATTGTAAAATTTTATGAGTTTCGCTGAAAAGGCAAAATCACCGCCTATTGGCTGCCTGACCCTCAGGCCATAGAGTGTGCGTGTGAGGTTATATACAATATTATTGGTAATAGTACCGTCATACTTATATCGTTCATAATATGGAACAACAAACTGATACTCCTCATCGTAAACAGGTGTAATAAGGTTTTTAATCCATTCAGGCGTAATAGACCTTAAATCAGAATCGCAGACAACACATACCCTTGCTCCAAGGTATTCGGAGGCCTCAAATATTGCCCGTAATGCAGTACCCTTACCGGGGATCCCTCTGTATATTGTGATTAGTTTTTCAATCCACGGTTCGACCTGCACAGCAAGGGTTTGTTCTCGTGAATCGTCTGTCGAACCACCATCTCCAACCATAATAAGGGCCTTTGAATCAGGAAAGTAGGTAGACAGCCCTTTACCGACGGTTTTCACTACATATGAGACCGTGGAATCGTTATTATAACATGGTATGCCTACGACAATGTCTGCATTCTTTATTTTCTCAATCCTTCTTCTTGAATATTGCCTTAATGCTGTGCTGAATTTCATTTAGATATCCTTTCTGCTTAAGCCCTGGATTCCCCTCGAGAGAGGGGTATCCACCTCCCTTTCAGTAGGAGTCCAGGTTATTATGAAAAACTAATTTATTAAGGAGATCATTATATCCATCACATTAGTCAGAGTGGGGCCCGTAATTATGTGTTCTCCGGTCTTATTAAAAAAATTGTAAGAATCATTTCTGCTCAAATAGTCTTCTGGTTTCAGGCAAAATTTTTCTCTGGAATCTTTACATGTATTAGAGTCAACGATTGCGCCTGTAGCATCCGTCGGGCCGTCAGTACCATCGGTGCCTGCACTTAAAATTACTATGCCGTCATATCCCTCTATCTCCATGGCCGCAGAAAGTGCAAACTCCTGGTTTCTTCCACCCTTTCCATTGCCCTTTATAGTAACAGTGGTTTCACCTCCTGCAATTATACATGCGGGTTTAGAGAGAGGCGTTCCTGTGTGGCATACTTCTTTTGCAATGGCAGAGAAAAATATTGCAGCCTCTTTACTTTCTCCCTGTACCATAGATGAAAGGATTATGGTGTTATATCCTAAATCTGCAGCCTTTTCTTTCGCCGCTTCCAGCGCTATCTTGTTGGAACCAATGATTACGTTTTGTGTATTAGCAAATACTTTGTCTCCCTGTTTAGGATTCTCTTTAGTCTCTCCACTTTGTCCCTTCTTTAAAAGTTTACAAACGCTGTCAGGTATCCTGTCTTCCAGAGAGTACTTTCCAATTACTTTACAAGCATCGGCAAAAGTGCTCTCGTCCGGTACGGTAGGACCGGACGCTATAATATCCAAAGGGTCACCGATCACATCTGACAGTATCAGTGTAATCAATGTTGAAGGGTATGAAGCATGTGCAAGGTGTCCGCCCTTTATTATCGACAAATGTTTTCTTACGGCATTAATTTCATCAATCGTAGCGCCGCAGGCCAGTAGTTCATTTGAAGTTGTTTGTATATCCTGTAAAGCTATTTCCTTATGCGGTTGTACCAGTAAGGCGGAACCACCACCAGAGATAAGGCAAATAACCAGGTCTTTTTCGCCTGTTCTGGATAAAAGTCTGAGGATCTCAGAAGTGCCTTCTAAACCGTTTGTGTCCGGGATTGGATGTGATGCCTCAATGATGCTAATCTTCTTAAGTGGCAGACTGTGATCGTACTTCACAACGACTATACCCTCTTCCAGTCTCTCTCCCAGAATCTCCTCAACTGTTTTAGCCATCGGAGCACATGCCTTGCCGCCGCCGATCACATAGATATGCTCATAATCTTTGAGGTTATATTCCCTTTGATCCACTAAAAGTGTTGAATCATTAATACTGACTTTCTTCTTAACTAACGACTCTGAGTCTAATGTACTTAATACATGCTTGAAAATTTCATCTGCGTGCTTTCTGAGATTAAGCATCGTCATCTTATATTCTTTATAATATTATATTTATTTTTGTTCCAGTGCGGTTACAAACTTTTTCCCAAATTCCTGACACTCTTTTAAAATACTATCATCCGGAATTAGTTTTATTTTTAAGGAAGGTTTATGAAGTTTTATGTGCAGCCCGCTTAATCTGTCTTCAATCATTTTCACAGCTTCACCGCTCCAACCATAAGAGCCAAAGACAGATCCCAGCTTAATCCCGGACTTAACTGTGGAAAGGAGGGAAAGAGCATCCCAGACAGGCTTGGGAGCATCACCGGCAACTGTAGGTGCGCCAACAATTATACCATCTGCCCTTTCAATAGCATCCCTGATAAATTGATGATCTGAACTGTTCATATCTAATATTCTGGTATTCACACCCGCTTCTAATACACCTTTAGAGATGGCTTCTGCCATATTTTTTGTACTTTCATATATACTAACATACAAAATCAGAACATTCTTAATTGTATCTGTTTGGGCCTTACTCCAGCTACGATAGCTTTCAATATGTTTCCGGGGATCTTTACGTATAATCGGCCCATGTCCTGTTGCAATAATATCTATGTCCAATTCCCCTATCTTATTAATTGCTTTAAGGATATACGGCTTAAACGGACGCATTATGCTGTCATAGTAATAGTGAAAAGGATAGTCAAAATCACCGACCAAATCATCAAACATCCTTTCATCACAAAAATGTGAACCAAATGCATCGCACGTAAAAAGAATTTTTTCCTTCTCTAAATAGGCCCACATAGTATCCGGCCAATGCAAATAGGGTGCAGATATAAATCTAAGTTCGCAGTTACCAAGATTAATCACGGTACTATCTTCGATGATTGTCAGATCTACCGATATATTAATTATGTCTTTAAGTAAATGTCCTCCAGATTTTGAAATCATAATTTTTGCACTGCTTGCATACTTTATCAACTCTGGAAGTGCGCCTGAATGGTCCGGCTCTGCATGATTAACAATAATATAGTCAATATCCTTGAGATCAACCTGTGATTTAAGCCTTGAAATGAATTCAGATGTAAAAGGTTTTTTAACCGTATCTATTAATGCAGTTTTCTCATCCTTAATAAGATAAGAATTATAGGTAGTCCCATGGTCAGTCTTGAAAACTATGTCAAATACTTTCATTTCAGGGTCTAATGCTCCAACCCAATATATGTTATCTTTTATTTTTATACTATTCATACTCTATTTTTTTATAAGTATTTATTTATTGTCCTTCTCAACTGTATCAATAAGCTTTTCAAAAAAACCAGGTATTGCTGAAGTCACCCTGCTCCAATTCGGTATGAGTGGTGAGCCGCCAGGATCTTCAAAAAATTGATCTCCTGCAATCTTAAGCCCGTTAGTAAACGCCTCTACCGCCTTTGTTTCCATGTGCCTGTCAAAGTATAGCCCGTTAATTGCTGAATCAGTTTCATATTTTTCAATGAAAGCCTGGGCTGTTCTTAGATATGTGATGCTCAATGTCCGGAAGAATCCTTCATTAAATATTGTACCCGCACTTGCCATCGTAGTAAGAATTGTCCTGGTGATGTCTATGCTCATCTTCATCAGTCCTGTTGTAACATCTTCTTCAGAGAGCGGCTGGTGTTTATGTTCATATGTCTCACATAAATCTACCTGACATATCCTTTTCCTGGAACAATTCCTATATATCTCTGCCAGAACTCCCACTTCCAGTCCCCAATCACCTGGAATTCTATTTACCCTTGCAAGGTCAGCTAACATGGAAAATTCTCCCGCCAGAGGATACCTGAAACTGTCCATGTATTTCAGGAAATCCAGGTCTCCCAATAATCTGCGCAACGCTCTCAACAGAGGCGTCACAAGGAGCCTGGTTACCCTGCCATGCATACGATCAGTGATACGGCTGTAATATCCTTTGCAAAATTCAAAATCCAGATCTTGATTGACAACCGGGTAACATAACCGTGCAAGGAATTCTCTGTCGTATGTCTGGACGTCACAGTCATGCAATACAATTACCTTTGATTTTTCACTTGCCAGAACATAACCGTAAGACATCCATGCAGATCTACCCTTACCATCAGCACCTGCTGAAACATTCTTTTCGTCAAGCAGTTTATAAAGTTTCTTCATCCCTGGACCGTCATTCCATATCAACGTTACCTCCTGAGGCAGGACAGAAAAGAATTTCTTCGCATATTTAAATTGTTCTTTATTAAATCTACCCAGAGTTACTATTATTTGTTTTAAGTACTTAACATCCTTTAATTCGTTGAGTATTTTTGGTAAAGCGGTACCTTCTAATTCAGAAAAGATGGTCGGCAACACAAGAGCAATAGGTCTCAGGCGTGAGAGTTTCTTTATTTCTGATTCCAGTTTGGCAATATCCCTGCTGCCAAATCTGTGTAGTGTTGTAATTTCTCCTGATTGATGAAAGTCCCCCATGATACAAACCTCCTTCTATTTCTGAGTCATAACAGATAGATTGTAATCCCTGGATTCAACTAATAATTGAGTTAGTTATTATTAAACAAGTCCAAAACAGCTTTGTTCCAGCCGACCGGCCCGACCCCATCGGCATAAACAAGGCCTTCAACCTTTATGCGCTCTTCATAGTTTCCCGCTTCTTTCTTCACGAGAAACGCTTTATCTACTACTTCCAACATTGGAAGATCATTTAAACTATCGCCGAGACCAACAGTAGTTATCCTTGTATCCGGAGAGTTCTTTTTGAAGGTATCCGTCAAAATTTCAACAGCCTTTCCCTTATCATTACCGTCCATAAGGTATACAAACCGTGCACCTTCAGTGTAAGTAAGACCGGAGGATAATATCTCATCTTTAATAATCTTAACATCATCTTCTCCACCATAAATAATAAAGGGTAATGTATATTCTCTTTTTTGAGCAAGAAGAGCCTCTTCTCTGCTCAAACCTGTTAACTCAACAATTTCGTCAATAGTGAATTCGGCAATGCTCTTAATATTTATATCTGGTTTTCTCTTTATCTTTTCAAAGGCATCTACAAGCATTTGATATTCAGAACCAATCTCTATCACTAAATAACCATCATCAATTTTATCAAATTCGCATTTCAAACCACCATATCCTTCAGGAATAAATATAGCCCCTCCATTTTCTGATATAAATGGTTCATTATTTGACAGTTTCTTACGATAGGCCTTTATTTCATCCCTGGATTTACTGGAACATAAGACAAGTGGTACGCCCTTTTCTCTCAATAACTCTAAAGCCTCTTCCGCTTCATAAAAAGAGTAAGTACTATGGTCTAATAACGTACCATCCAAATCCGTAAATACAATTATTTTTCTATTATTCATGCCACAAGTGGGAATTCTAGTTCTTTTAGATAAATGTTTCAATATTAAAAAGGGAATGGAACTTTGACGGAAGTGTATTATTATTGTATAATTTCCGACTCGTTTTACTAATTATCTGGATTAGTTATCAGTTCGTAATAGATTATAGTGTCTATAAAACAGCAATGAATTAAAATTATTGACTCTCTCATCTGTAAATGGTATATTTTGGTTCTGCTCTTCGCATTGGACTCTTTTTTTATAAATTAAGAAGAACGAGGATATCATAATGCAAGAACCAGGGGAAACCCAACCTGAAACATCTGGAACAAACAAAGTCAACATAACAAAAGAAATGACAACAGGAGAGGTAACGGAAAAATATCCGGCCACGAGAGAGGTGTTTTCAAAACACTTTGGAAAGAGCTGTTTTGATTGTCCCGCATTTGGCACGGAAGATGTAAATCTGGCATGCATGATGCACAATACAGATGTTGAGATGTTTGTTAGTGAATTAATTGAAGCAGCCCAAAAAGAGTTAGACTCAAAAGCATCTTAATCGGCCAGGGTATAAGGATTTTTCTAAAGCTGGAAATTTGTTGGGAGGAAGAGTATTTGAATCTTATAAAATTACAGGAAAAAGTACAGTTTAACGAACAATTTCGTCCACAAATCTTATGTGCCGCCCCTGACGCAAAAGCACCTTTGATATGCTTAGAACCGGGCCAGGAAATACCGGCACATCCCAGTGGTACCGGCATTTTTTATGTACTGGAGGGAAAAGGTATTATTTACCTGGACGACGAAGAGATAAGCGTGTCAAAAGGCACGGTGGTAATTGCTCCTGAAGGATCAAAAAGGGGCATCAAGGGAGTGGAAAGGCTGGTTGCTACAGCCGTTCACGTTAGTTGAAAGGACTATAATGGGAGCGTTTAAACTAGAAGAAGTTACAAAATTTTCTGAAGAAAATGTAGTATCCACAAACTTATATGATTCTCAAAAAGTTTGTACCAACTTCCTTTGTATGGAAGAAGGCCAATCAGCGCTGGAAGATACCAAAGAACAAAAGGTAATTATCGTAATTAATTCCGGCAGTGGTTCTGTTGTCACAGATGATGGAGAACAGGATATAGAAGAGGGAACCTTTATATTATGTGAAAGAGGTGAATCCCGCTTGCTCAAAGCTAAGTCAAAGTTAACGGCTTTAGTGAACTCCATACCTTAAGAGTAGTGGCTTTTAACCTGTCAGAAATTTAAGTTAATGCAATTTATAAATAGGAAAGGATAAAGTAAATGAGCGAAGACAACGTTATAACACTGGATGTACAAAATATTCCACCACGCGAAAGACACCCAAAGATTTTTGACACCTTTGATTCTCTTCAACCGGGGGATAAGATGATACTTATAAATGATCACGATCCAAAACCATTAAAGTACCAGTTGGAAGCAGAACGAACAGGTCAAATGGATTGGGAATATATATTGTCCGGCCCGGAGGAGTGGAAAGTGGAGATACTAAAAAAATAATATGTTCATGCCGGAAAAATAGGGTCTTTAATTTTGATGTCCCCATAATACATTCGCAAAATAATAGGGACTATTATGTTTGATCATGTAATGTTTGATACATTGGCATATGCGAAAAAGCTCAAATCAGCTGGTTTCACAGAAGATCAAGCTGAAATACAGGCAGAGGCTCTGGCAAGTATTATTGATGAAAAGTTTGCCACTAAACAAGACCTGAAAGAGCTTGAATTGCGTATGTTAGTCCGTCTTGGAGCTATTCAGGCGGCCGGCATTGCCATTGTAGCCGCATTGGTTAAGCTACTGTAAAGGCTATTGCCTCACAAACCGATTACGAATTGAGGAATTAATTCCCAACCTGGATAAACCAGAACTAAAAGGCATTTAGTAAATTAACTTTCGTGTGGAATACCTTCGGACAGGAGTTTTTCCATCCTGTCCAATCCTTCCTTAATATTTTCCATGGATGTCGCGTATGATATCCTGGCGTGGTGATCAGAACCGAAGCATACACCGGGAACAATGGCCGTTCTGGCTTTATCCAGGATTAAATTTGCTAAATCGACCGAGTTAGTTGCTGTCTGGCCGCAGATATCACGCCCATACATAGCGGACAAATTTGGAAATACATAGAAGGCACCTTTGGGTAACATACAGGTTATTCCGTCCATATTATTAAGCCGTTCCACTATGTATCGCCTTCTCTTATCAAATTCTGTAACCATATCCTTAATTGCTTTTTCATCTCCTTGTAAGGCAGTTATTGCCGCTTTCTGGGTAAAAGAGTTTGGACCGGAAGTCGAATGATCCTGGATGAGGGTAGCCGCTTTTATAATATCCGCAGGACCAACTGCATAACCAATTCGCCAACCCGTCATCGAATATGTTTTCGAAAACCCATTTACGGTAATCAGCTTCTCAAAGAAATCTTTACCAAATGAAGCAGGACTAAAGTGTTCCACTCCGTCATATATAATCTTTTCGTATATTTCATCTGATATAACATACAAACCGGCTTTAATTGCGACTTGGACTATTTCATAAAGTTCCTCTTTTGTATAAATGCTGCCTGTAGGATTACTGGGACTGTTTATTATAAGGACCTTTGTCTTGTCTGTTATGTTGCGTTCGATATCGCTTTTTGTAATCTTAAAGTCATTCTCATCGGTCGATTCAATGAATACTGACTTTCCTCTTGCAAGGACAACTTGTTCCGGATAGCTTACCCAATATGGCGCTGGGATCAGAACCTCATCGCCATCATTACATAAAGCAAGGAGGCAATTAAAAATTGCCTGTTTGGCGCCGCACGAAGTAAGCACTTGCTGGGGTGCGTAACTTATATTGTTTTCTTTCGACAGCTTTTCACAGATAGCTTTTTTCAGGTCTGGAATACCGGATGTAGGCGTATATTTTGTAAAACCGCTTTTTAGAGATTCGATTGCCGCAAGCTTTATATCTTCCGGAGTATCATAATCAGGCTCTCCCGCACTAAGGCCTATTACGTTTACACCCTCGGATCTTAGTTGCTTTACTTTAGCGGTTATAGATAACGTCGCAGAGGGTTTGATTTTGTTTACTACTTGTGATATCGACATACTGAAGGTTTTCTCTATTAATTTCAAAAATATTAAGTATATAATGTGTTAGTTTATTAAAACAATTTGATATTGTCAATTTGTATTTGTACCTAATATGCTGCTTTTCTTCTTGCACGGTTGAAATAACCTTGTAAAATTATGCAGATATCTTGTGAATCTAAGGCCTTATTAAATTAGGATAATAATATGCGGACACTGATTACAGGGGGCGCCGGCTTCCTTGGCTCCCACTTATGCGATTATTTAATGAAAAAAGGACATGATGTGATATGTATCGATAATCTGCTGACAGGGTCCTCAGAAAATATTGAACACTGTATTGGTGATCCGAAATTTACGTTTATTAAACATAACGTTAGTGAGTATATTTATATTGGAGGTGAGATAGACAATGTCCTGCATTTTGCATCGCCCGCAAGCCCCCTGGATTACCTGAAGTTTCCAATCCAAACCTTAAAGGTTGGTTCACTGGGAACGTTAAATGCTATCGGGGTCGCAAAAAGCAAGAATGCCAGGTTTTTTCTGGCATCAACATCAGAGGTTTATGGCGATCCTCTTGTTCATCCTCAAACGGAAGATTACTGGGGAAACGTAAATCCCGTGGGCCCAAGGGGTGTCTATGATGAGGCAAAAAGGTTTGCGGAAGCTATGGTTATGGCGTATCACCGAAGCCATGAGGTTGATACAAGGATTGTAAGAATCTTTAACACCTATGGCCCCAGGATGAGGGTAAATGACGGCAGGGCGCTACCCGCATTTATTTCACAGGCACTTAATGGGGAAGACTTAACCGTTTTTGGTGATGGTTCACAGACAAGAAGCTTCTGTTACATTTCCGATTTAGTGGAAGGGATATACAGGTTGTTGGTTTCAGATGTTACCGATCCGGTAAATATAGGCAATCCGACAGAAATAAAGTTAATAGATGTGGCAAAAGAGATTGTGGAAATGACGGGAAGCAAAAGCAAAATCATCTTTAAACCGTTACCGATCGATGATCCGAAATGTAGACAGCCGGACATAACAAAGGCAGAGAAACTACTGGCCTGGACACCTGAGGTGTCACGCACCGATGGATTGAAAAAGACTATTGAATATTTTAGAAGTGTTCTGCAAAAATGAAAGTAGGGGCGAACCCGCCAAACTGCTGTCGGGCAGGTAGCCGTTCGCCCTTACTCCTCTTTATCAAGCCCGAATGAACTGTGCATTGAGTTTAAGGCTTTCTCCGCTTGACTTTCTTCAATAACACAGGATATCTTAATCTCCGAAGTACTGATCATCTGTATATTGATTTTCTCATCGGATAATGTTTTGAACATCTTGTCTGCTATTCCACTATGAGTCCTCATACCGATACCCACGACTGAAAGTTTTGCGATTTTGTCATTGGCAACTATTTCTTTGGCCTGGATTTCCTTTTTTATTCTTTCTGTCGTTTCCAGGGCAAGAGGCAGATCATCTTTCTGTACGGTAAATGTTACATCTGTTAATCCATGGGCACTGATATTCTGGATGATCATATCTACATTTATATTCTCTTTTGCAAGTTCATGAAATATCTTCGCCGCCTGCCCGGGTTCATCAGACACTCCAATTATGGTTATTTTTGCATCATTTTTCGTTACTGTTGCTCCACTGACAACGATATCTTCCATTTCCATCACCTCTTTGCATATAAGGGTTCCTATACTATTATTAAAGCTAGACCTTACCCGGATAGGGACATTGTATTTTTTTGCCAATTCAACAGACCGTACATGAACTACCTGCGCTCCCATACTTGCCAGTTCCAGGATTTCATCGTAGGATATTTTGTCGAGTTTTCTCGCCTTGGGGACGATGCGCGGATCGGCTGTGAATATCCCGTCAACATCAGTATATATATCACATATGTCCGCCTTGAGCAAGGCCGCAAGGGCAACTGCGCTGGTATCAGATCCCCCGCGTCCCAGAGTTGTGATATTGTCATTCTCATCTACTCCCTGATATCCGGCAACTACTACTATTTTATCCTTTGACAACTCTTCTAATATACGGTCAACTTTCATATTAACTATTCTTGCTTTTGTATGAAAGCTGTCTGTTGTAATTCCAATTTGTCTGCCTACAAAAGATACTGCGGGAGAGCCTAAAGAGTGAATTGCCATTGCCATAAGCGCGCTTGACATCTGCTCGCCTGTAGAAAGTAGTGAATCAAGTTCGCGCGCTGAAGGGTTATCATTAATTTCGTAAGCTAATTCCAATAACTCATCAGTCATTTTCCCCCGCGCGGAAACAACTACAATTACCCTGTTACCGGCAGAATGAGCATCGACAGCGCGTTTGGCTGCCTCTTTCATGCGTCCGGCATCTGCTACTGATGTTCCACCGAATTTTTGGACAATTAGTTGCACTCTATCCCTCGGGAGTTATGTTTTTTATAATTTTATTCCAGGTTGGCATGTCTCTTTGTCATTTCGACTTCTTCTCTGTTGAGCAAGCGTACGAGTGTTAAGATCACTGCATCAAGGTACACTAGACACGCCTGTTCAAACAATGTACTTCGAAATTGTGCCGTAAGCTGAGATTGTATAACCTGATCAGTTTCCCTTGCTGGTATTTCAATAGTTAGGCCTGCATAATTAGATAGTTCAGAGTCCGGATGTGCAGTGATTACGACAACCTGTGCATTCAGGCGTTTTGCAAGTCCCGCAATATGGCAGGTAATCGAAGTCGTGCCGGAACTGCTGCAGGCAATAAGTATGTCACCCTTGTCAATGTTTGGAGTTGTCGTGTCTCCTACTACATAGCATGAAAAACCTATGTGTGTCAGACGCATTGCAAACGTTCGGGCAACTAACCCGGAGCGCCCCTGGCCGGTAACAAATATATTATTTGATGAATTGATGGCCTCTATAAATTTTTTAAATTCATCTTCCTTTATACCATCCAGGACATAATCTATTTCGTTTATTATAGTCTTGGTGGTGGACTTAATACCCAATTCATTATTTTTGGATTTCATATTCTTCATAGTTGTGTGAAACAAATTCTATCAACTAAATATAATAATTTCAAGGAATAGGTTATGCAAGATATGATTTATCCATCAAAACCTGATTACTGATAATAAATTTTTGTTGCTATGAATAATATTAATTGTTAGTATTCGTCTGTTTTTAAGTTGATAAACTTTCCTTAACTTTTGGGTATTTCCTATGGAACTTGCTTTTATCGGACAAATTATAGGACTTTACGAAATAGTACTTATCGTAAGGATCGTCTTGACATGGATCCCACACAATCCACATCATCCGGCAGCAACTCTCCTTTATAAAATAACTGAACCGGTTCTTGAACCGGTCAGGCGTGTAATTCCTTCTATAGGGGGAATAGATATTTCTCCCATAATTGTGTTTATTGCACTTGGTTTTATCAAAAGGGCTTTCATTTAGGTACAACGTTATAAACATAATAAGCCTAACGAGACAGGACATTTCTTTACTGCATACCTGATTTCATAACGTTTTATAACTTCGTCAAAGCGGTCAAAATTGTCTGTATGAGCCGATACCGTCATAGCCTCGCACACAGAAAATCTGCAAGTCTTATTAGCCGGACTTCTCTTCTTACAGAGGTAGTTAATAGTAAGATAGAAAGGCAAGTTCTCAATAAGTTGAGAAAGACTTATAAATACTTTACCACCCCATTTCCCCTCCTTCGCAAGGAGGGGATTAAGGGGAGGTCTTCCTCAACTTATTGAGAACTTGCATAGAAAGGTTTTAATCATATTAATGATAGACAGAATAATTATTATAGTTCTTGATAGCGTTGGAATTGGCGAATTGCCGGACGCTTATAAATTCGGGGATGAAGGCAGCAATACATTAGTAAACACTGCCAAGGCAGTTGGAGGCCTGAACGTCCCTAACCTTGAAAGCTTTGGCCTTGGAAAAATAGGGGATATTCCTGGTGTCTCTAAAGAAGTTGACGCAAAGGCTTTTCATGGCAAGATGATTGAAGCTTCCGCTGCGAAAGATACAACTTCCGGCCATTGGGAAATTATGGGAGTTATAACAGAAAAACCTTTTCCCACTTATCCGGAAGGTTTTCCTGAAGATGTTATTAAAGAATTTACTACGGCTATCGGCAAACCAATATTAGGTAATAAAACCGCATCCGGCACGGAAATAATAAAGGAATTAGGTGAAGAGCATATTAAAACAGGTTGCCCGATTGTATACACATCCGCAGACAGTGTCTTCCAGATTGCTGCGTGCGAGGATGTAACACCGATAGAATCATTATACGAAATGTGTGATTGTGCACGGGACATATTAAAAGGTGAACACAATGTCGGCCGGGTTATTGCCAGGCCGTTCATAGTGGAAAATGGGATTTATACCAGGACAGAAAGACGGAGAGATTTCTCTTTGCTTCCACCAGAAGAAACGGTGTTGGACAAGGCCGTAAAAAAAGGATATGAAGTTGTTGGTGTCGGCAAAATTGGTGATATTTTCGCACACAGAGGGCTAACAAGAGAAATACATGCTACTAATAATCGTGATGGTATTTTAAGGACAATAGAAAGTATCAGGGAAGATTTTAAGGGTATTATTTTTACAAATCTGATTGACTTTGATATGAAATATGGGCATAGAAATAATCCGGAGGGTTATGCAGAAGCGTTAGAAACATTTGACAAAAACCTCCCGGAAATTGTTGATGCATTAAAAGCAGAAGACGCAATCATTATCACGGCCGATCATGGATGTGACCCTACTACACCTAGCACAGATCATTCTCGAGAATATGTTCCTCTTTTGGTTTTTGGAAAGAAATTTAATAAGCCAGGATCTCTTGGCATTCGTAACTCCTTTGCTGACGTTGGTGCCACGGTATCAGAAGCGCTGCTGGAATCGAGACTTGATAAAGGGGAAAGTTTTCTCACTGAATTGGTAAGCAATTGAGATAATATTTTGTAATCATTCAATATTATAATAATTAATGAGAGCATAAACCCTGCTATCGCAGGTCATGCCCAAGGCAGATCCGACTGGGCGGAGATTCCAATAGTTAGCACTGGAATCCTTCTGAAAGGAAGGATAAATTATTATATTTAATATTGAATGATTACAAAATATTAAGTGTTATATAGTTATTGATATGTCGGATACAAAAGAAAAATTAAGATATCATTTTGTGGGGATTGGCGGAATCGGTATGAGTGCACTTGCTCAGATTATCAAATCACAGGGGCACTTTGTAAGTGGTTCAGATAGGAGACTTGACAAAAAACAAACACCAGAAGTTTTTCATAAACTGGAATCTCAGGGTATCAAACTTTATCCCCAGGATGGAACAGGTATAGAAAACACCATAGACTTTACCGTTATCTCCAGTGCGGTAGAAGAAGACAACCCGGACATAAAGATTGCAATGCAACTGAACATTCGAATAATCAAAAGGTCTGAATTACTTAGCAGTATTTTCAACAACAAATACGGGATTGCAATAGGCGGCAGCAATGGCAAGACTACTGTATGCGGAATGACATCGTGGGTTCTTGATCAGGCTGGCCATGATCCAACAGTTGTTGGCGGCGGGTATGCAAGAAATTATATCACAGAAAAGTCTTTGGGTAACGCCAGGTTTGGGAATTCAGAAAAAATTGTAATTGAGGCTGATGAGAGTGATGGCAGCCTGATTAATTATATGCCAAAAGTTTCAGTGATAACAGACTTATCCAAGGATCATAAGACAGTAGAAGAACTTGGAGTCCTATTCAGTAAATTTGCCGAGAATACTTCTGGTACAGTGATAATTAATGAAAATTGCTTTCGTTTTATAAAAATTAACGGTACATCTAAAAAAGTTATAAGATATGGAGAAAGTAGCGAGGCCGATGTCAAGGTTTCTCAAATTTCCTGTAATCCTTTCGGGTCAAGATTTGAAATGAATGGCAATGATTTTGAGATAAACATCCCGGGCTTATATAATGTTTTTAATACACTTGCCGTTATCGCTGTCGCACGGACAGAAGGCGTTTCCGATAGGGAGATTAATAAAGCATTGAGATCCTTTAAAGGTACAAAAAGACGAATGGAAATTGTTGGTGAAAAAAAAGGGATAAAAGTGATAGATGATTATGCACATAATCTAAGGAAGATTCAGGCTGCAATTGATGCCGTAAGATTGAGCAGTAAAAGATTAATAGTAGTCTTTCAGCCACACGGTTATGGTCCAACTGAATTTCTAAGAGATGAGTATATATCTGCCTTTGCCGGGAAACTTTTACCTACCGATACTCTTTATATGCCTGAGATTTTCTATGCGGGCGGAACTGCACACAGAAGAATATCGTCAAAAGAAATTATTGAAGAACTGAAAGATAAGGGCATAAATGCTTTTTTTATTCCTGAAAGGGATGACATAATAACCGAAGTTAAGCAAAGAGCAGTTCCTAACGACAGCATACTGGTTATGGGAGCAAGAGATGATTCACTAACTGACTTATGCCATGCAATACTGAATGGATTATAGAAAAATAATTTAGAATGTTATTGACAGTCGTTAGTAGTATATTTAGTATAATTGGCGAAAACTTCTAGTTTTAGCACCAGAATAAGAGTTTTTATAATATATATACTAAAAATGAAGACTGCCTTAATTACGGGTGTTACTGGCCAGGACGGTTCCTATTTAGCCGAGCTTCTGCTAAAAAAAGATTATGAAGTTTATGGTATCGTTCGTCGTAGCAGTTCAAGTAATTTTGAGAGAATTAAGCATATCCAGGATGACATAAAGCTTCTTCAGGGAGACCTGCTTGATCAAAACTCTTTAATAGAGGCAATAGAAGGAAGCTGCCCGGATGAGGTTTACAATTTAGGTGCACAATCGTTTGTCCCCACCTCCTGGAACCAACCGGTTTTGACAGGTGAATTTACCGCATTAGGAGTTACCAGAGTATTAGAAGCAATAAGATTGGTAAATAAAAGAATACGTTTCTATCAAGCATCCAGCAGTGAGATGTTTGGTAAGGTAGCAGAAGTACCGCAGAATGAACAAACAGTTTTTTATCCAAGGAGCCCTTATGGAGTTGCCAAGTTATATGCTCATTGGATCACTGTAAATTATAGAGAAAGCTATGATTTGTTTTGCTGTTCCGGAATACTCTTTAACCACGAATCTCCAAGAAGGGGCTTGGAGTTTGTCACCAAAAAAGTATCAAACGGCGTAGCCAGAATTAAGATGGGCTTGTCAAACGAATTGAGGATGGGCAATCTTGATGCAAAGCGGGATTGGGGTTTTGCGGGTGATTTTGTAGAAGCCATGTGGTTAATGCTTCAACAGGATGAGCCCGAAGACTATGTTATATCAACCAACGAAGCTCATTCTGTCCAAGAATTGGTAGAAGTTGCCTTCGATCATGCAGGCTTGAACTGGAAGGATTACGTTGTAATTGACCCTAAGTTTGTAAGACCCGCAGAAGTTGATTTACTATTAGGGGACTCTACCAAGGCAAGAAAGAAACTAAAATGGCAGCCTAAACTGAGGTTTGAAGAATTAGTGAGGATGATGGTAGACTATGATGTTGAGAGGTATAAAGCATCAGAATATTCCTCAAAGAATTATGATACTCCTACGCTATAAGCTTAATCCCATTTCTTATCATAATTTTTTACCATTTCCACATAATGCTTATAGCTCCAAGTGAAAGATCGGCTTATAGTGATTATTTTACATTTACCAGGTCGAAGACAAACTCAAGCTCTTTTCCTTCAGGAGAGGTAACTAGCAATTTCGCCTCTGAATTCTGGTTTATGTCGTCAATCGAGAATTTGTATACACATCCTGCCACAAATGCCGGTTCTTCCGGATAAAAACTGCTGGGTTCTGCAAACTCCGGAAAATACGAATAAACTGGATATACAGCTTTATCTTCGGAGTAGAGGATAGCGTTAAAGCCTCTTGCAAACTCCATATATTCACCGAAAACTGATATAACAAAAGTCAAGCTTTCCTTGATATGTAACGCCCTTAATATTTCTCTTTGAGATAGTTCCCGTCTTTCAACAGCTGCTTTCTTTGCTTTAAAGGCGATATTGTGATATGGTGTCCATAAAGTTGCCCAACCATTTTTTTCATCAAGGCGAACTACCCAGGGCTTTGCAAAATCTTTTGGGCTTGCCAGCCTGTGAGTTTGCCCGTATTTGACCGCCTCATTTATCTGGTTACTCGTTAAATCGAGAGACATACAATAAGCTGTATTATAAGTTAAACTCGTTATGGCAAAAAAAGCCAAAACAATAACTGTTTTTCTGCACATTATGTTTTACCTCCATATTAAAATCTTTTTTCCTTCTTTATTTCTTCGTAAGCATTATTAATTTTTCGAAACTTATCACTGGCTAGCGTAGCAAATTCTTCTCCCAGATGAGAAACTCTATCGGGATGATACTTCTTTGATAGATGCCGGTACGCTTTTTTGACATCTTCAGCAGAAGCGTCTCTGGTAACGCTCAAGATTTTATAATGTTTATCGTTATCACTGCAAAATTCTCCTCGTATCTCAAATGCATCTTCTGCATTGATTTCTAAATATCCTATGATGCGGTTTATCATGCTTTCTTCATTTGCATGAAACTCTTTGTCCGCAAATGCAACCATATAGACAATCCGCAATAAAGAAAGCCTCTCTTCATAATCGGAATACTGTTTGTACTCATAGCATACAGCCTGTAAATCCAAGTCTGCCCTGGAGGTATGTTGTATTAAATCCCTGATAAAGCTCAGGTCTTCCCCTCTAAAGCCAAAACTTACGAATGCTCTATCTATTACATTAATTTCCTGTGTACTTAAACGGCCATCTGCCTTAGCAATTGATATAAGAATTCCGACCAGGTGTGTCACGAAATTTAAAGATCTGTCTTGATTACTAACAGGCCTTCCTGTGCCCGGTGTCGCTTTATCAAAAAAATCACCTGATACAGCACCGAGGATTGCCCCAAAAGGGCCTCCAAACAGAAAGCCCAAACCCGCACCGATCGCTTTACCCTTCCATTTCATAAAGATTCAAACTTCCTCCCAACTTATCCAAACCCCTCTCATGTTTCATTTATTTTCTCTGGGTACGAGAGGATTTTAAGTCTTCTTGTATTTGTTTTTCTTTAATCCTGTCTTGTGCAATTTCTATGTTAAATTTTGCTTCGAGTTTGCTTGGGTCAAGCGCTATGACTTCTTCNCATTTTGCGATTGCCTCTTCGAAATTTTCCTCTCTATATAGTTGAATTGCTTTATCCAGCAGATCTTCAACAGGAGATACTTCTTGTGTCTCTTTTGTCAGATTTCCCCTGTTCTCGTCTACACTACTTTTTTCCTCTTCAGCGGCTTTCTCTTGAGGTACCTCTAATTTTTCCAGTTTTGCCTTGAGGTTATTTTTATCATTTTCAACTATTGCCAGTTGTTGTTTGACTTTTTCAAGCAAATTTTTTGTTTCTGTCAATTCCCCTTCCAGGTTTTTGCGTATCTTGTTTTGTGATGTTTGTGCAGCTTCAATAGCAATCTGTTTGTCCTTTATTTGTGTATATTTATTATTTAGCTGATTCTTGGCTGCTTCCAGCTTAACAAGATTTTTTTTCAGTTCGTTATTTTCAGTAGTTAAGCTTCCAATGTTATTAGATAAAGCTTCCACCTCCTCTTCCAGGATATTTATTCTCTCTTTTTTACTTTGCCCAAAGAAGGAAAATTTTTCGAGCTGGGCACATCCTGAGTTTAGAAATCCAAGGAAAATTATAACAGTTGTTAACATATACCAATTCTTAGAACTTATTTTCTTCATGAAATTCCTCCATTTGTCAGGTGGTTTTTTTATCCTGAAGCCTTAGAATTGTCAATTGTGAGATTGCTAATTCCTCAATCTTTCTTGTCTGGTGCAGAATATGTTCCCAATCTTTCTTTGTTCCTGTTGCAAGGCCTTTTTTCAAGCGGTTATCCAGCTTCTTCAAATCATTTTCTAATAACTTAAGCCTGTTTTTTAGATCTTCCATTATAGTGATTAACCTCAAGAACTGGATACTGAAAAAACTTTCAAGTTTATTCTACTTAACATCTAACTGATGTCAAATATTTTCTACCCTTGACTTGTTTATATGGGAGGGATATAGTTTTAACATGTTGCAATTGCAAAAGCAGGTCACCTCCATTATCAAAGAATATAATCTTTTCAGGGCAAATGACACGGTTTTATTGGGCGTTTCCGGCGGACCGGATTCAGTCGCTTTACTAAGTCTGATTTTTGATGCAAATCGTGTAAACTCCACTTATTCTAACATTTTTATAGCACACCTGAATCACTTAATCAGAGGGAAGGAATCGGAAGAAGATGAACAATTTGTAAGCGATCTTGCAAAAAAGTTTAAGCTATCATTTGTTTCTGAAAGAAGGGATGTTAAAGAAATTGCCCGGGAGTGCAAAATGTCCCTGGAAGAGGCGGCACGGGAAGAGAGGTATAAATTCTTTGAAAGTGCGGCGGAAAGAGTAGGCGCTAACGTGATTGCCGTAGGTCACAATGCCGATGATAATGCGGAAACGATTCTGCACAGGATAATCCGGGGTACCGGAATTGCCGGTTTAGGCGGCATGAAGCCGAAGCGAAAACTTACGCCCCTTTCATCCATCAATCTTGTTCGACCCTTGCTATTCACATGGCGCAAGGACATCATTGCCTATTTGAAAGAGAAGAATCTTTCTTATAGAATTGACTCAACAAATTTTGAAACAGATCAATTCAGAAACAGGATTAGAGCAGAACTTATCCCCCTCCTTGAAAAGAATTACAATTCAAAAACAAAGGAATCCCTGATTAAATTAGGTGAAACTGCTGCACAAAATTATGATTTCCTGCAGGCACAGGCAAAAAACTTATTAGAAGAAGTTTTGCTAAGCGTAGAGGGAAAAACAGATGAAATTTTAAGTGAAATAGTTTTGGATATGCACAAGTTAAAAGAAATACCGCAAATTCTACAACAGATTATTATTAAAGAAGCAGTAGTCAGGCTGAATATTCCCCTTAAGAAGCTTGGTTACAAAAATTACAAAAATATTTTAAGCATACTTAATTACCAAAAAACACCTGTAAGTAAAGCTGTTAAGGATTACTTAAATGTCAAGATAGAAGATGGCAAATTACATCTTTCAAAGAAGAAGTATTATGCGGAGGATAGTCCGGTTTTAAATGAAACGGTAATTAAGATACCGGGAGAGACAAAACTTGTTGAAACGAGGTATACAGTGAAAATGGAAATCAAAGAAATAAATAACGGGTTTTTAGAAGAATTTAAACTAAGCAGGACAAAATATGATGAAGCTGTAGATTTTGATAAAATCAGTGTTCCTCTCATGATAAGGACAAGAAGGCCGGGAGATAAATTCTGGCCATTGGGTTCTCCGGGTATTCAGAAGGTAAAGGATTTTTTCATAAATAATAAGATTTCCATGCTGGAACGGGACACAGTTCCAATAGTAACTATGAATGGCCAGCCAATATGGATAGTGGGGTTTCGAATTGATGATCGTATTCGGGTTAAAAAGGAGACAAAAAAACTATTAATTATGAAATTTGAAAAATGCTAATGTCGAGCTAAGCTAACCCGCTTGGCGGAAAAAACTATGAAGAATAATAAAATTAACAATGAATCTAAAAACTCGAAAACCACACGTAATAAAGGGGTTAGCTTAGGCGATTGGTTATGTGATGAACTGTGTATAAATGTCAAATACACTTATGCTCTCTAAGATGCTTTGCCCCATCTTGTTAAAGGTTTCTTTGTGCTTTTTACACAATCTCTAAGATACAGGTTAATTAATGATTGATAAGAAATATCATTTTCCTCTCCAATGCCTTTAAAATAATCAATGATTTCTGCGTCTAATCTAATAGTGATTTGCTTTTTAAGTCTTTTGGCATAAGGATTCTTTTTTAATTTTAATTTAGACAAATCATATTCTTTTCTCATCTTACCCACCTCCTATTAAAATCTTTTAACTCCTTTTTCGTTAATTTTCTTGCTGATATAATTCTAATTGTATTGCCGTTATTTCTTTCGCAAAAGCAAACTAAAATAAGACGGCCAAATGAACTGAAGCCAATAATAATAAATCGTACTAAATCTTTACACATATTGGGCGCGAGATGAGCTGCGGGTTCGCGGTCTAATCACACCGACATGAAGCTGAGAGTGTGGATTAGTCTGCCTAAACGCGGTATTATAATACAGCTATCCGGTAAATAATTATTGTAAACATATATTCCTTAAGGTATTATGTCAATAGAAATATACTATTCTAAATTCACAATTTGAAGATCTATATACTTTAAATGCACCATACCTTATGGGTACTTACCGGGCCAACTGCCAGTGATAAAACGGAGATCGGGTTTAATGTTGCACGGGAAATTGGCGGCGAGATAATCTCTGCCGATTCAATGCTTTTTTATCGAGGAATGGATATAGGAACGGCAAAACCTCCACCCGGTATGAGGAAGATTGTTCCTCACCATTTTATCGATATTGTTGATCCATGGGAGAGTTACAGTGTTGGAAAGTACGTCAAAGATGTAGAAGATTTAATAGGCGATATTAACAGGGGAAAGCGGAAGTTTCTTATTGTCGGTGGCAGCCCTCTTTACATAAAGGGTATTATTGACGGCATTTTTAACGGCCCAGAGGCTGATTGGAATATTCGCTCAGAGCTGGAAGGGATTGCAGAAAAAAAGGGAAATCTGCACGTTCATGGCATCCTGCAGAAGATAGACCCTGTTAAAGCCGATGAACTCCACCCGAATGATCTACGGCGTATAATACGTGCGATAGAGGTATATAGAAAAACAGGTAAACAGGCGTCGGCGCTTCAGGAACAGTATAAGCAGGCAAGGGAGAGTTATAAGTTTAAGATCATTTGTATTTCAAGAGAGAGAGAAGATCTTTATCGAAGGATTGGCGAAAGAGTTGAGACAATGTTTGGCAACGGTCTTGTTGATGAAGTTCGATCTTTATTAGACAACCCTGAAGGTTTAAGCAGGCAGGCAAGGCAGGCGTTGGGCTATAAGGAGGTTATTCAATATCTTGAAGACGGGCTTACATTAGACGATGCGAAAGAGATGGTAAAATTAAACACTCGTAGATTCGCCAAAAGACAGATGACATGGTTTCGAAGTTTTCCGGACGTTCAGTGGCTGTCATGCCAGAGGCAGATCCGCCGTGGCGGAGAAGCAGGAGAACATGAGGATTTAAAAACCATTTCTGAGAAAATTATTTCTATATTCAAAAGTTCATTATAAATTTGAGATATGAAGGTTCTAAACGTCTAGGATCAGGTCACGTCCAGGGGCGGATCTTGAAGCTGGCCACAGGGTCGTCCTCAGGTGACTGCCTTCGGCGACTGCCCGCCAGAAAAACGTGTCGGGTTGGCAAACCTGAACCAGCCAAAGATTTATTAGTTCAGGAACTGAAACATTCGTTGTTTATGGAAGCATTTTTATCTAAATAGCATCTGCGATAATCTGCATCCTATTTAAGATGGTGTAAAATGAATTTCAGGACAATTTACAAGAAAGGATTGGATTCCGTTCGTCTGCCCGGAGGGAAAAGTGCCTGGGGGTTGGAGATAGGCAACAGCGGGTTAAAAGCAGTGAAGGCAAGCGCCCGAGATAGAGAATTATATATAGAAGCAATTGACAGGATCGACTATTCATCAATTGAACATGAGAGCACGTCTAAAAAACCGGAACTTATTGAAAGCGCAGTAAATATTTTTAAAGACCGCAATTTAATAAACAAATCTGACAAAATAATTGTTTCTCTCTCCGGTAAAATGATTCTCTCAAGATACTTTTCGCTCCCTCCTATTAAAAAGAGTCGCATTGCCGAGGCGTTAAAATATGAATTGCGTAAGCAGGTTCCTTTTGAGCCGGATGAGATTATATGGGATTACCAGCAGTTTGAAGATGACAGAATAATTGATAGTGGCGTAAAAATAGGTTTATTTGCTACAAAAAAGGAAAATATATACAGTCTTTTGCCAAGCCTGGCTCCAATAAGGGTAAATCTGGATGCAATTCAAATTACGCCTATTGCAATTTATAATCTTGTGCACTTAAGTTCAGATTCTGATGAAGACGTTATTGTTGTAAATGTTGAACAGGGAAATACTGATTTTATAGTGGTTGGGAGATCAAAATACTGGAATAGGAGCATTCCTATTTCAGAAGTAAATACCACTCTAATCCGGGAAATACAGAGATCCATAGGATATTACGTCTCTGTCACAAAAGGCACTAAACCGGAAACTTTATACTTAATGGGCGAAGTCTTTGAAGATGATAACAAAATTAAATTTGTGGATGAAAACCTGGAAAGCAAAGTCAAATTCTTAGACCTGTTAGACAAAATAAAGATGTTAAAAGATTTTGATCGTCCTGCATTAAATAAACAAAATATTTATGGCTTTGAAACAGCATTGGGGCTTTCCATACAGGGCTTAAACCTTGGTGAAATTAAAATTAATCTGCTTCCACTTGATTATGTTAAAGAGCAGCAGGTTTCTAAGCGTAAAATATTAGCTTGTGTTATTACAATGGCAATCTTCTTGAGCTTTCTTACACAAAGTATTAAAGATTATATCATATGGCAGCCTCTTTCAAACGGAGTAGATACCGTAACGGAAACATTAAATGAAGTAAAACAACTGGAAAGAATTTACAAGGGTGTAGAGAAAAAAGTTAAAGCAGAAGAAGATAATTTACATATGTGGAAGTCAATAGGTGCTCAGGGACGTTTCTGGGTAGAAGCGGTCAGTAAAACTATAGATTCAATCCCGGAGAATGTGTATTTATTGAGTATAGAATCTTTATGGGGTATTCCTCATTCTGATAAGAAGGAAAGGGTAAGTGGTAAAGGTTTTTTTGAAAAGAAAGAAGAAAGTACTTCTAATAAAGATATTGATACATCTAAGGAAGTGTTGATTATAAGTATTAGGGGAGAAAGTTATGCACCAAAAGTGTCGTATATAGAGGAAAAAGTTAAAAAGCCAATAGAGGAATTAACACTGTTTGATCAAAAGATACCTGCATTCATCGATGTAAGACTAGTGCAAGGCTCTGTACAGCATGTTAAGGATACAGACAAAAAATATATATCTGAGAATACGGTTGATGGCATAAAGAGCCAACCGATTTCCTTTGAAATACAATGCATAGTCAACCCCTTGTCATTCTAATGAGGAGCGGAGAAATCGTGCCTGTGGCCAGAGGCGAAGGTTATACGTATCTGCTAATATTGAGAGAATGGATGATTAGATGAACTTATCAGATATTAAAAAAAGTAAATTCTGGATGTCTATTGGGGGGATAGTAATTTTTGTGATAGCCCTTTACCTTTTTTTTGTGAATCCCTTCAGACTGAGAAATATTAAGAAGACTGAGGCAATCGAAAATATACTGGCCAGGTTAGAAAGATATGAAAGAAAGGGCGTTAAGCTTCATAATGCAAAATGGATAAAGGCGGAGGAGGACAAATTAGTAACGATCAAGGAGGCCAGACGGGAATACGAGGTATTTTATAAAGAAAGGGGTCGTCATATCGAAAAGGTTTTTACTTCTGTAAATGGGGAAGAGATTAAGGATGAGGCCCTATGGCAAAACATGTATATTCAGGAAGCAAATACACTTCTGGACAAGATAAAAAATCACAATATTGCATTAAGTGAAAACACACTCCCGTTTAAAGAATGGAAGGCTGCAATTCCTACATGGGAAGACATTGTTCCCGAGCAGAAAAGATTTTGGATTGCAGAAGAGTTAATAAATATAATACTAAAGGAAGAGATGAATGTCAGGTATCTTGAAAGTATTAATTTTGGGAAGGAAAAAGCGCCTCACGCCAATGCACATACTGAGTTGTTTGATATTATTCCTTTTTCTATAAAGGTAAGAATGAATGTTGAAGGTCTTCTTTTTTTAATTAATGAGTTTTTAAAATCAAAGATATGTTTTGAGATAGAAACTATTAATGTAAGCGGGGAATTGAATAGGCTAAGGTCGCCAAAAGGAACAGAGAAATCCTACCAGCCTGTACATATAGACAATATTCAATCTCCTTCCATGGTGGATGTTGTTATTGAGGCATATGTCATGGATTTTAAGACATAATAACGTAAAATGTATCCTGTTAAGACCTGGCACTGTTTTGGACTATTAAATAATGGAAAAAGCACAAGAAGATAAAGTATATGGCTATTTATTTAAAGTAGTTTTATCTTTGATTTCACTTTTTTGTTTATATAATATTGTAAGTATTCTTCTCCTTTCCCCTTATAGCGGGAAGAAATTGCAGTCAAGAATTTCCAGTACTGTTAATGCTATAGAAAATAATATTAAACGTGCAGGTCTTGAGAATACGGAAAAGGCAATAAATAATTCAAATTTAATAAATAATGTTAATGGCTCTGCCTGGGCAAAAAAAATTGAGAGAACTTCAATCTTTGCGGGAAGGATAGATGTAAATAGAGAAAAAGCAGAAGAAGAGTTAGTTATATATGAACAAATTGAATTACCGGCCAGCACAGAAATTATTTTTAAGGGTCTGGTCGATGATCTTGCCTACATCAACATACGAATGGAGATAGATGGAGAATGGCACGAACATGGTTTTCCAACAAAGATAGGAGAGAGAATAGGAGGAAAAAAAATTTCAGGAGGCAAAACATTAGATTTTTCAACAAATTATGTACTGCAAGACATTGTCTATAAGGCACAAAGGCCGACAACACTAATGAAAAAAACTGTTATGTTAAACGACGCCGGAGAGTTTGTTGGCACCAGGATGATACCAGGCAAAACATTTATGAAAACTACCTCTAAAATTAAGTATAAGGATGAATACGGCAATATAAATGAATTATGGATGAAGGAACCTGCAAGAACTACAAAAGTAGAGGAAGAAAAATTACCCGAAAATATAGAGGAAGAGGCAAATCCCGCAGCACCAAATGAAAGCACAGCCTTAGAAAATTTGACAAAACAGCAGCAGGATGCACTAGACAAAGCAAAAAAGCCGCTTGAAAAGAAAGTAGAAATATTCGGAACAATTCTAGAAGAAGTGGAAAGCGGAAACTGAACCAAACTAATTTAGTTTACGTAAAAACATGAAAACTATTCAAGGAAAAATCCCCGCAATTACAATAGTTTGTTTGCTCCTCATGATAAGCGCCTGCCAGACTACATCAAATCAATCACGCGGTGTAAAAAGTGATAAAGATTCGGGATTAAGCGAAAAGGCGTTATCCAATAAGCCTCAATCACCTCTGCACCAGAAAGAATTAGCCAGCCAGGTACAAAAGGAGGAGAAAACATATTCTTCTGAGGCGTTAAAAAAGAGGGACATCAGGCGAAGTGGAGACAGGATAACACCTAAGAAACAGACAGAAACTCCTCCCGTAACAATCACCGATAAGATTAGAAAACAAATGATTAGAGATGCAAAACGGGCGGCAAAAGAACATAGATATAGAGACGTCATTACTATAACTGATGCAATATTGAAAGCAAGGCCATATGATGGTACCGCTCAAGCCTTAAGGGAAAATGCTCAAGCACTTCTGGAAGATATCAGGCACAAAAAAGTAATAGCAAAAATAGAACAGGTTGACACACAGGAACGTAATAGATACTTTGAAGATCTAAAAGAAAAGTCAATACCTTACAACGATTTAGTGAATTATACGGACGAAGATGAGTGGAAAGGTATTAAGGGGAGAACAGAGAGAGACGATCCGGAAAAGAGACTTGAGGAAAACCGTGAGCACACTGAAAGACTAAAGCTGGCACCATCTCCATCTCAAAAACCTATTCCACAGGAAATGCAAATGAAACTGGAAGAACGACTGTCAATTGAGTTCATAGATACCCCCCTTCGTGACGTAATTTCATTTCTCCAGGAAAAATCAAAGATGAATTTCTTTTTAGATAAAGATGCTCCGAATACAAGCGTAAACATAAAGCTTAGTAATGTCCCACTTTCTGTGATACTGGAGTACATCTTACCAAAGGATCTAGGCTATGTAGTGAAGGGCAATATAGTGCATGTTACTTTGGAGCCTTTAGAATTGAGGGTCTATGATGTCCGCGATTTACTCATAAACCTGGAAGACAGGAAAAGCCTGACTACTCAAGCTGAAACTACGTCGGTTGAAGAGGAAGGTACTTCTACAGGAGAGGGTAAGGATACCTTTGACAGGGTTCAGGAGATTATCGATTTGGTAACCAATACTATAGAGCCTGCATCATGGTCTGCAAATGGAGGCAAGGGCATGATAGCGGCGCGAGAGGGGATGCTGGGGGATATCGTAATTACCCACATACTGGATGTACACAAAGAGGTAGAAGGTCTCCTTGCCGCCCTGAGATCTTCTGCAGACCTTCAGATAGCTATTGAGGCACGTTTCATCAAAGTGTCAAATAATTTTCTAGAGGCCTTCGGACACAATATAAACGATTTGGATACGACTCAAGGGGCTGACGACATAAAGAGGAGAGGCATTTTTACCGATGATGGTAAATTTATAGATACGGGAACAACTTCTGCTTTGGGAGCGACGACGGGATTAAATCTTACATATCAAATATTTGATGGTCTGTTCCTCAAGGGGTTTTTGAAAGCAGTGCAGGAGAGTGAAGAAGCGGAGACAGTAACCGCTCCTAAGATAACTTTATCAAACACTCAGAGAGGAACTATTAAAGTAGTAACAACATTAAGTTATGTAAAAAGCTTTACTATTGTAAGCCAGACACCAGAACCTGTGATGGCCGAGATAGATAGCGGAACCACATTTAATGTAAGGCCCGTTGTCAGCGCTGACAGGCAATATGTATACTTGGAGGTACATCCGGTTATTACTACTGTAGACTTGACACCGTTTACAACCTTTCAAACTGTAGGAGACGGTGATGGTGCTGAAATAGCATCAAATACAATACAACGGCCATCAACCACAAAGCAGGAATTATCAGTTACTGTCTGTGTCCCTGACAAAGGAATCCTTATGATTGGAGGCTTGGGTTCTAGTGATGAAAACAAAACGTCAAAAGGTGTCCCAATTCTTTCCAAGATTCCTATTGTAAAAAGACTGTTTTCCAGCGATGTGATGGATAGGGATATTACTGAAGCAGGTAATCTGGTTATCCTGATAAAACCCACCATCTTGAAAAGGGATGAACAAGAGGCCCGTGCATTTGCAAGGGAGAAGGGAGATGCAGAAATTAGAGCCCCAACGTATGGAAGATAAACATCTAGAAAATATAAACATTAATCTTGGAGGTTATGAAAATGCTTAAGAAATACGGATTAAACACAATCCTGCTGGGCGTTGTTATAGTGTTACTCCTGCTTGTACTTTTTAAAACTTCGCCAAATTATGTCGTTGCCCAGGGTGATGGTGGTGCCGGCACGAGGCACGTATTTGCAGTGGTAGGCAACAAGAATAGTGGCGATACCAGAGAATCTTTCTACCTGGTTGACACGCGGCAGGAGGTAATTATGGTCTACGAATATGGCTTAGAGGGTGATGGGCTGGGGCTAGTTTCGACACGGAGTTACAAATATGATAAATTATTGCAACAGTATGGCAGAAGTAACTTTGGCCCGAAGGTCGAAAAGATTAAAAAAGCGATAGAAAAGTAAGAGAAGATAGTACATCCGCCTCCCATACAGCCTCAACTTAGAGACAGTGCTTGCTCCTCTGGTCTCAACCATTATTCTGTGTTACAATTATAAATTGACGACTTGGCCTATAGGATATATAATGCGAAATATTCGATATCCGTTAACTTTAACAAGATGTCTTTTCTTTGTGGCGGTGTAGCTCAGCTGGTTAGAGCGGCGGAATCATAATCCGTAAGTCCGGGGTTCGAGTCCCTGCACCGCTACCATATCTTTTGGAATTTTCGCGATGATTCAATGCAGGCGATAACCTGCTTGTTGTTATTCTTTTACCAAATATAATTTTTTATTGACAAAGATATGCCTTAATAATAATATTTTGCAATGCCTCAAGAATTCTTAGTAGATTTAGATACCATCGATTTAAATGATATTAAGGCAGATACTGAAGGGATCAGGGCCTTAGTTCCACATCGTTATGAGATGGAGCAGCTAAATGGAATAATTAAATATGACCCTGAAAACAAAATAATTATTGGATATAAAGACGTAAAAGATGATGAGTTCTGGGTACGTGGGCATATCCCCGGTCGCCCGCTTTTCCCTGGTGTATTGATGGTGGAAGCAGCTGCACAGCTTTGTACCTTTTACTTTAAAAGCTCTTTGCAAAGTGATAAATTTTTTGGCTTCGGCGGCATTGACAAGGTTAAGTTTCGAGGTCAAGTGCTCCCTGGTGATAAGCTGATCATTATTGCGAAGAATATAGAATTAAGAGCCAGAAGAGCTATCTTTGATGCTCAGGGAATAACAAATGGCAAACTTGTATTTGAAGGTAAAATAATTGGTATAGCAATGTAATGGGGGGATTGTTGACGATATAGTTTTTTTGGTTTTTTCCTTTTTAGAAAGGGGGTTTTATGAATAAGCAGGACTTAGTTGAAGCTGTAGCAAAAGAGTTGAAAACATCAAAGGCTGGAGGGGAGAGAGCGGTAAATGCTGTATTATGTGGTATCAGTAAGGGTGTAAAGAAAGATAAAAACGTTCAGCTGATAGGGTTTGGTACTTTTTCAGTAAAGAAAAGAAAAGCCCGAACTGGAAGAAACCCCCAAACCGGAGAAACAATTAAGATCAGTGCCAGCAGAACAGTAGGTTTTAAGGTAGGCAAAAAACTTAAAGATATGGTTTGAATCTTGTTAATATTACCGTTAGCCTCACCTTTAAGTAAAAACATAATTATGCGTCGACTCCATTGTATAAACGCTTTTAAGCGATGAATAGTTTTAATCTGAGCAACTGTTTGATAGGTACTTGCCTTAAACAAGTACCTATCAAACAAGCTTTCTTCTTCTTTACTGTTATTCACTCCAGATATCCCGCCTTTAACCATCACATCACTTCTTTCCAGCCTTTCGGCCTTTATCTTTTAAACAGGTGAATATAAATGGGAAAATTATTTGGAACAGATGGAATAAGAGGAGTAGCAAATATATTTCCAATGACTCCTGAAATGGTATTAAGTATAGGAAAAGCTACTGCCCATATTTTCAAAGAAAAATGCGGAAAGAAAAAAACTAAATTTGTCATAGGTAAGGATACCCGGTTGAGTGGTTATATGATTGAAAACGCCCTGGCATCCGGAATTGTATCAGTGGGTGCAGATGTTTTGCTTGTTGGCCCTATGCCGACACCCGCCATTGCACATCTAACTAAATCGCTAAATGCAGATGCCGGTATTGTTCTTAGCGCTTCACACAATCCTGCCGAAGATAATGGAATAAAGATTTTTAATGAGAATGGACATAAGTTACCGGATAATATTGAAGATGAGATTGAGAAATATGTTCTATCGGAAGAAATAAAGACAGAACATATAAAGGGCGATTTGATCGGGAAGGCACATAGAGTTGATGACGCTAAGGGAAGGTATATAGAATTTGCAAAGGCTTCTGTAGAGAGCATGAGCCTGAAAGGATTAAGAGTTATACTGGACTGTGCCAATGGCGCTGCATATGACACTGCACCACATATATTAAGTGAGCTGGGAGCAGAAGTTGTTGTATTAAATGACAGGCCGGACGGATTGAACATAAATCTGGATTGTGGTGCATTGCATCCCGAAAGGATAATGGAAGTTGTAAAAAAAGAAAAAGCTCATATTGGGATAGCGTTAGATGGCGACGCTGATAGGGTTATAGTTTGTGATGAAAAAGGAAGAAGTGTTGATGGTGACCACATAATTGCAATTTGTGCTATTAACATGAAAGAAAAGGGTACTCTTAGAAAAAACAGTGTTGTCGTTACTGTCATGGCTAATAAAGGTTTTGATATTGCCATGGCAAAGGAAAGGATAAAAGTTGTTAAGACAAAGGTTGGCGATAGATATGTTGTTGATGAGATGAGAAAAAAAGGATATGTTTTAGGGGGAGAGCAATCCGGACATATAATATTCTCCAATTATACAACTACAGGAGATGGAATGATCTCAGCTTTACAATTGTTGAGAATTATGAAAGAGAAAGAAGAAAAGCTGAGCAAACTGGCAGAGTGTATGACATCACTGCCACAGGTGCTTGTTAATGTTGATGTAAAGGAGAAGAAAGATATTAACAAGTTGAAAGTAAATAAAAATATTAAGGAAGCCGAATCAAAATTGGGGAAGAAAGGAAGGGTACTTGTCCGGTATTCCGGAACACAGAATCTATGCAGAATTATGATTGAGGGCGAGAACAAAAAAGAGATTCAAAAAACAGCAAATGATATTGCAAAATCTATGAAGAAAGAGATAGGAGCCTGACATGATACAAGCCGTAATAATGGCTGCCGGTAAGAGTACACGAACATGGCCGTTGACATTAACCAAACCTAAACCACTGCTCAAGGTAATGAATAAAGAGATAATAAAACATAATTTAGATGCTCTGCAGGGATTGGTTGGTGAAGTTATCATAATAGTTGGTTTTAAGAAAGAGATGTTAATAGAGGAAATAGGCCACAAGTATGGAAAATTAAAGATAAGATATGCTGAACAGAAGGCACAGTTGGGCACAGGACATGCCTTGAAGTATGTTGAAAAATTAATTAAGGGTAAATTTATAGTTATAGGTGGGGATGATATTTTTTCTAAGAAAGACATAAAAGCATGTTTAAGGCATAAGTATGCTGTCCTGGGATGTAAAGTTGAAGACCCGGGCAGGTTTGGCGTCTTTGTTGTAAAAGGCAAAGAGGTCAAAAAGGTTGTTGAAAAACCCAAAAAATTTGTTTCAGACATAGCGAATACAGGGTTGTATGTTTTTGATAAATCGGTGTTTGAGTTTAAACTCAGGAAAAGTCAAAGGGGAGAATATGAGATAGTAGACTATATTAATGCATTTATTAAAAAAGAGAGAGTTGTATGTGAAAATGTAAAAGGACATTGGCTGTCTGTGGGATATCCATGGGATTTAATTGAAGCAAACAACTCCCTGGTTTCAGAAATAAAAAATGACATAAAAGGAAAAGTAGAAAAAGACGTTATCGTAAAAGGAAAGTTAATAGTAGGAAAAGGCACGGAGATTTTGTCGGGAACATATATAAAAGGAAATGTGGCTGTTGGCGAAAACTGCCTCATAGGCCCTAATTGTTATTTAAGAGGAAACACTTCTATCGGAAACGGCTGTCATATCGGGCAGGCCGTAGAGATAAAAAACAGTATAATTATGGACAATGCAAAAGTCCCGCATCTCTCTTATATTGGAGACAGTGTTATTGGAGAGAATAGTAATTTAGGCGCCGGAACAACAACTGCAAACTTAAAACATGATAACAAAAATGTGAGATCTGTTGTGAAGGGTAAAATAGTTGATACGGGAAGAAGGAAATTGGGAACTATAATTGCGGACGACGTACATACCGGCATAAACACAACGATCTATCCCGGAAGAAAAATCTGGCCGGGAGTAGGCACATTGCCCGGCGAGATAATTGATAAAGATAAGAAGGCCTGATTATATGAATAATATAATCAGTTGCCCAACTCTATTACTAATTTTCGTCACCCTTCAGCAGATCTGAGATTTTAGTAATAAACGTATAAGATGCGTCTTCAGCAATCTCAGATTTGTGGAAATTGTAATGCCTGCCATGTTTCATTAATGCAGTATGCATACCAAGCTTTTCCCCTACTTCTATTTCGTCTTTAATTTTATCACCAACACAAAGGACATGTTCCGGCTCTAAATCATACTCAGTTAAAATTTCTCTAAAACATTTCTCTTTTCCCAGAGGATTTTCTGTTATGATTATTTTATCAAATGCCCTTTCAAGGCCAAGGAATTTTATCTTCTTTTCCTGTATATCCCTGTTACCGAATGTAACAAGGAAGAGCTTATAGCCAATTCTTTTTAATTCGTCAATTGAAGCCATTGCATCAGGAAATAAAGTAACATCATCTATCTCCAGGGTATTAATGGTATCAGAGATTTCCTCACAGAAATCTTCGGGAAGGTTGTATTGTTTTGCAATTTCGTGGGAGATGTCAGCTTTTGGGCCAAGACGGCCTTCAAGTTCTAATTGTAATTTTAATGCCTCTGTTTCGGAGCATTTGATCGCCTTCGATATGATTTTAGCGATAAGCTTTTTGCTTTTTAAAACCAGCGTTCCACTGCAATCGTATAGAGTGTCGTCCAGATCAAATATGATTGCCTTAATTCTGTCTAAAATGAGAGACATAGGTTTAGTTCCTTAATGAAAGTTTTTCTGGCAAGTAAGTGCCAAATAACAAATTGCAAATAACAAACAAATACCAAAAACCAAGCTCAAAATTCCAAACAAACAGCTCAACTGAGTTCGACTAAGTCTGGTTTTGGTCATCCCCGCCAAACAAACTGTCGGGCAGGCAGGCATTGTAATTTGAAATTTATTTGGGATTTATTATTTGAGATTTGTTATTTACTAAACTTCAATTATTCTGGTTTATCCAGATTAGGAGTTATGATGTGTTTTTAATGGCGTTAATTGCGTAACGGTGATTAGTGTGCATATACCCTGCATATAGAATCTGCCAGCTTTTCAGGGTCATGTCTTATCAAGTCCTGCTTTTCCCACAATACTCTTTTTTGTTCAATATTTTCAATTAAATCAGTAACCTCTATTGCTACATTATTTTTCTCTAAATTTTCATCAAGGGCTACAATATCAGCGCCTTCTTTTCTATATTTCTCGATTATTTCTTCACGCGGGAAATTGTCGTTGACAAGCACGTAATCCAGGACTCCCTCTCCGAGGTACTTTATAATTGCCTTAATGTGATCCGATGCGGTGTAATTGTCTGTTTGTCCTGGTTGTGTGACGATATTACACAGGTATATCTTTACGGCTTTTGTCCTCTGTAGAGCGTCCTTTATGCCACCTACAAGGAGGTTACTTATGACGCTTGTGTAAAGACTTCCCGGACCGATTACGATTATGTCTGCTTTTTCGATTTCACTGATTGCGTCTGGTGGGCATTCAACATCATTTGATTTCAGAAAGACCCTTTCGATAGGCTCTTTTTGAGGTGCGCGTACATTAAACTCTTCTTCTACGACCGAACCGTCTTTTAATTCTGCACAAATGTGAGTACTTGTGAGTGTGGAAGGTAAGACTCTTCCTTTGATCGTCAGAATTTCACTTGCTTTTTTTATTGCCTGATCAAAACTACCTGTTATATCTGTTAATGCAGCCATCAATAGATTGCCAAGGCTCATTCCGTTAAGCGAACCTTTATTAAACCGATATTGAAAAAGCTGGTATAAATCCTTTTCCTGTTCTTCTGTTTCTGAAAGTGCAACCAGACAGTTTCTTACATCTCCGGGTGGCAATATTCCGTATTGCTCTCTTATGACGCCGGAACTTCTACCGGAATCTGTAACTGTTACAATTGCCGTCAGGTTCTCGCTGTATGTTTTTAATCCTTCAAGTGCTATTGGAAGTCCGGTGCCACCGCCAAGGGCTAATATCTTTAAATTGTCATGTGTCTTTCCTGTATCTTTTAATTTGAGCAGAGTCGGCAGCTGAAATAATCTCTTTATTTTGTAATCCGGCTTATTTGAATTTTCATAAGCCGTTTCACCCTTAAACCTTCCATGCAACATTTGGACGGTTACCATTCCCTTGGATTTCGCAATTCTAAGCTCTTCCCTCACCCGGTCGCCAACGACAACGACATTCTGTGGAGACAATGAGTACTTTCTGACAATTGACTCAAAGCAGTCCTCCATTAACAGGCCAACTTCCTGGTCGTTAATTATTATTTCTTCAAAGTAAGGTTTCAGGTTAAGCATCTCTATTTTTTTATATTGCCTTTCATAAATTCCTGTTGTCAGCAAAAACAGTTTGTATTTTTCTTGAGATAGTTTCTTTAAAGTTGGCACGACATCCGGGAAGAGTTGTATATCGGTCACTTCATTGCTGTTATACGCCTTCATGGCGGAGCGTACAAGCTCAAGGCCCATATTAAATTTATTTGATATTTCATTGAAAACAGGGCAATAGGGACCATGCATTTCATATAATTCTTTTTGCAATGTATATGCTTTTTCCTCTGTGCACGGCAGTCCCGCATTAACCATTGCTTTTGCAGCACGTTTTCGTGATGCTTCAAGCAAAGAACCGGTACAATCGTACAGCGTATCATCAAGATCAAATATAATTGCTTTCATAGTTTCCTTTAAATAAGAATTTCAAAGGATTCCGGTAGGAACCAACTCACGTTGATGAACAGACTCGCGATAGCGAGTTTAACTTACTTACTCTACTTTCAAGTTTCTAATTTCAGATGGAAAATCAACCTTGCTGCCAACAGTAATTCCGTTTTTTCTGAACCAGCCTTCTTCCATTTCAAGAGCAAATCTCACTTTAGCCTTGGATGTATGGCTTGCTAAACTGTATGGAGCCATATGTTCTATCTGTGTAATTGTTTCGCTGGAATTTATGAAAGCAATAGAAAGAGGGATTTTTGTATTTTTCATCCAGAATGACACATTTTGTTCCTGTGGATAGATAAATAACATACCGTGATCGCTGTCTAATTTGTCCCGAAACATTAAGCCTATTGTACGTTCTTTTTGCCTAAAAGCAACTTCTACACGAGGTTTTTTGTCGTGTATATTTATTTCGTATGTAATATTGTCTGATATATTGGAATGACTGGAACAACTCCAGATCATTGAAGCCATTACTAAGAGAAACATGATATGCAGGTAGGTGTTTCTTGCGATACGGAATGGTGAGTCCATAGGGTTGTTATTTTGCAGGAGAAATCACAGGATTTGCAGGAGTTCTGAATTTAGCAACCGGATTGACTATGGCAAGTCCCCGATAATATGTAACCAGCCCGTTGACAACTTCTGTAATTATCTTATTAAAGGAGGTTCTTTCCCTTGCCCTTTCCAGTTTTATTTCCGGGCCCTTTTCATCGGTTATGGGTATCATTTTAACGTCACCGAAATCCATTCTTAACATATTGATCATTCCTCCATCCCCTTCCATTTGCCTGACTATTTCGGCAGAAGGTAATGCGGCAATGTAAGAAAGCGGGTATGTATAGTCTCTATAATTCTCCTTTTGTATATATGCTTCACCTTCAATTGACAGTGTCCTTAGATATTCTCTAACAGTGTTGAGGTTTGTTTCATTAACGTCTTCCTCCTTGACTTTTGTAGCCCTCTCCCTGTCGGTATTGATTTTCCCTGTTATAATTGTCCTGGCAATTGTCCCCTGAGACTGGAAGGTGTTAACGTTAATTTGTATGCACTCCGGGCTTATGAATTGAAATGAGAAAACGTCTTTTGTTTTTTCGTCATAAATTGATGAATTTGTAAATTTAATATTAACATTGTGTATTTCAAATTCCGGCATCAATATTTCGAGAGGAAGAATTATTTTTGATACAGTCATCGCACCCGGAACGACGTTTCCACTCCTATGAATTTTATTTTTATCGTTTGTTATTTCAACAAATCTTTCTCCTGATGATTTTTGTATAACATAATCATGATGCATTAAAAATTTATTGAAAACATATAACTTTTCCTCGCCGTTTCTATTTTCACCATGTCTTAAACTTGGTGTACGTGTACGAGCCCGGGGATCCCTGAAATATATTGAATCCTGGAGGAAATCCTCCAGCTTGCTTAACGGTATGCTTAAAAAAGGGTTACATGTGCTATTCATAATCTTCTGATTTTAGATAAATTGAAACTTATAGGAACATGAGATAGTTCACAAATTTTGATATTACAGTTGATTGTAGTTTAAAATAAAAAAAATGTCAAGATGTTATTTTTTGTACTAAGCCCTGTTCGCTGAACGGGTTAGATACATAGTCTTTTGAGCAACAAACAGGCAATACATATTTTATCGCATAGAGCGTTCTAATCTTTAGTGATTTTTTGTATTTTCCATGCTGTTTTTGACAGAACTTTAACCGCCATCAAGCGTGTCCAGCTCTTTTAGAAGTTCTTCCTGTCGTGCGGATAGCTTCTTTGGAATGTCTATTATTATTTTTACTAATTGGTTACCCTTTCTCCCATCTTTAGCTTTAACGCCTTGACCTGTCATCCTTAAGGTTTGATTAGATTGTGAGCACCTCGGTATCTTTAACGTTGCCTTACCCCTTAAGGTTGGAACTTCTATTTCTCCGCCTAAAGCCGCTTTAGTAAAAGAAACCTTTGCATCATACTGAATATCCAGGCCTCTTCTCTCAAAATAGGGATGTGACGCTATCCTAACACATATATACAAATCACCGGCACCTCCGGACCTGATACCAGCTTCACCCTGACCTGAAAGCCTTAATGTAGAACCGTTCTTAATCCCTGCGGGTATCTTAACGGATAAAGATCTGGTTTTAGATGCCCGCCCTTCACCATTACAATTATTACATGGGTTATCAATCTTCCTTCCGGAACCATTACAATTAGAACACGGATTACTAATGGTAAAAAACCCTCCTGCAGGTTTTTGTTGCCTGCTTATGTTGCCGGTACCATTACATTGTGAACAGACAGTCGATGCTCCGTTCCTGGCGCCAGTTCCCTTGCATGCTTCACATGATTCGTTCTTTGTAAGCTTAAGCTGTTTCTCGCATCCCAACGCTGCATCAATAAACGAGACTGTCATGTCATATCTAAGATCTGAACCCCTCTGTGGACCGGCTCTTTCCCGGTGGAAACGTTTACCAAATATATCTCCAAATATATCTCCGAAACTACTGAATATATCAGAGCTGCTTTCAAAACCATGAAAACCCATGTCCTCAAGTCCCGCATGCCCTTTTAAGTCGTACATCTTCCTTTTTTCAGGATTACTGAGTACCTCGTAAGCATTTGAAGCTTCCTTGAACTTTCGCTCAGCTTCCTTATCACCCGGATTTTTGTCCGGATGATATTTGAGGGCCAGTTTTCTGTATGCTCTCTTCAGCTCATCATTAGTTGCACTTTTACTTACCCCTAATACCTCATAGTAGTCACGTTCTTTGACATTACCATATGCCATAACTCATACCTTTTAATACAATTTAACAGATTTAGAACGGTAAGCTATATACACTGCTTCATTCGCTGCGGAAAATTATTGAGGTTTTACTGAATTTGAAAGTCAGGTAAAAAAGTGTGAAAATCTTCTTCCTGCTAATTCAAGGTATTCAGTACATGGAATTTTATTAAATACTTAGAATTTCAACATATGCGCCGAATCAATACATTCCATTTTTTCTATTGATAAGAGAGTCTCCTGAGAAACTACTGCATCAACATTTATGACTATCATCGCTACTCCGCCAGTCCCTTTTCTGCCAAACGTCATATGTCCTATATTTACATCTTGATCACCCAGCATCTTGCCTATGTCCCCTATCAAACCTGGTTTATCCTGCCCAAACAAGATCAGGACGTGGCCAACCGGGTCCATGTCAACGCGATAGTCATTTATTGTCTCTATTTTAGATTCTTTATTTTTAAATACGGTGCCTGATACAGAGCTTTTACTGTTATCTGTATTAATCCTGGCAAAAACCAGATTAGTATAATCCTCCGACGTACTACTGATTATTTCATTAATTTTTATTCCTCTTTCATCAGCCAATATACGGGCATTAATAAGATTCACGCCCTCATCCAAAACATGTTTCAACATGCCTGCCAACAGACTATCTGTTAAAGGACGTATATTATTTTTTGAAACGTCACCGCTGAATTTTATGTCTATGGATTTTATTCTACCCTTTACAAGCTGGATTAAGAGTGCACCCATTTTTTCTGTTAGTATTATGTAGGGTTTAAGCTGTTGAAATTCTTCCGGGCCTTGCACGGGCATGTTAACCGCATTTCGTATATTATTGTCCTTTAACGCCTCTACCATCTGTTCAGCCGCATCCCTTGCAACGGCATACTGAGCTTCCTCTGTCAGTGCTCCAAGATGCGGAGTCGGAAGAATATTGTCAAGCTCCAACAGCTTATTACCTTCCGGTGGTTCTTTTTCAAAGACGTCAATCGCAGCTCCAGCCACCTTACCACTTACAAGTGCGTCATAGAGTGCATCCTCTGAAAGTATACCGCCCCTTGCACAGTTTATTATTCTTACACCATTTTTCATTAACGCAAATTCACGACTGGAAATAAGGTTTTCTGTTTCGTTTATTAATGGAATATGTAATGTTACATAATCAGCTTGTTTATAAATATCATCAAGGTTCTTAACAAGTTGGACATTTAACTTTGGGATTGTTTCATTAGAAACGAAGGGGTCATATCCCAGCACCTTCATCTCCATTGCTATAGCACGTTTTGCGACTTCTTTTCCGACCTTGCCCAGCCCAATTACGCCAAGTGTTTTTCCTGAAATTTGAGTTCCCATAAATTTTTTGCGTTCCCACTCTCCCCTACGAACAGAATTGCAGGCCTGTGGTATATTCCTTGATAAAGCCAAAAGAAGCGTAATTGCATGTTCTGCTGTTGATGTTGTGTTGCCCCCCGGGGTATTCATTACGATAATCCCTTTCTTTGTAGCAGCAGGCACATTAACGTTATCAACCCCGACACCGGCCCGGCATATTGCACGAAGTTTAGCAGCATTTTCGAGAATTTCCGGAGTACATTGGGTACTACTTCGGATAATCAAGCCGTCATACTTGCCTATCCCCTCTTTTAATTCTTCCGGTGTAAAATCTGTCTTTGTTGTAACCTGAAAGTCCGCATTTTCCAGAATTGTTTTACATATATCCGGAAGATTGTCTGATATTAATATTTTCATTTTTCTAAAGTATATCCCTCGATTTTGCCCAGAATGGTGAGCCTGCCAAATTTAACCGTTTAATATTATATCGATACTTGCAGCCATTGTTCTACTAATTGCGACTGAGTAAATGGTCTGAGAGCTATACTAGCATGTGTTTTAGTGAAAATCAAATGCAATCTATCTCGCAAAAGCGTTAAGGATTATAAACTTAATATTATCATTAAAGCACAAAAACCCTTTGATTTTTAATACAAATTTCACTATATCTTATAGTAACAAAAAACTGTCCGGGAGGAGATAGTTTTGAAGAATTCTAATCATTAAATTGTCGGAGGGGGTAAAATGTTACTTGACAAATTGATTTTGGTTAACCACTGGCTTCATCTTTCTTCAGCAGCCCTCTTAGTAGGGGGCATGATCTTTCTTATGGCAATACTACGGCCGGTGCTGGGAAGAAGCTCATCGGTTTCTGGAATAGGTACATTTGCAAATGATGTCCATGAAAGATTTCGTATTTATGTTGGCATATTAATAGGAGTACTTATTGTTACCGGAATCTTTAATTCGATTGATGGCATTATGTCTGCTGCGGAGGCCGCCCCAAGTACGGGGTATAAGATTGCTATACGTATTAAGGTTATACTGGCTATCTGTCTCTTTATTATTTATGGTGTAAATGCCTTTTTGATCAAGGAAGAGAAGACCGAAGAGGATTGTTCCTGCTTAATCCAACCTCCCGTTCACAAGAAAATATTACAGGTTGTTGCCCTTGTATTGGTCTTTACAATACTATTTATTGCTGTATCGTTGAGGTTTTTATAATAAAATTGATTCCCGTCTAAATTGCCTTTTTAACGGCTTCCAAGCTTCAGAAAAACGCTTGACTTTCATATTAAGCAAAGTAGAATTAAAGAGCTAAGGAATTATCAGTTACTGCCGATAAGTAGTATTATGCGTTGAATTTAATATGTATGAATTAGTTGTACACAAAACATTTGCCGGCGCTCATAATTTACGGGATTACGAGGGAGACTGTGAAAAGCTGCATGGCCATAACTGGAAGGTAGAAGTAACGCTTAAATCGGAGAAGCTTAACGAGTTAGGCATGGTCATGGATTTTAAGATTGTAAAAAAAACACTCGAAGAGATACTTTCTCGTTTTGATCATTCTTATTTAAATGAACTCGAAGAATTTAATCAAGAAAATCCCACTACGGAAAATGTTTCAAAGGTAATATACGATAACTTAAGCGAAAAGTTACCTCCAGAAATACTCATTACTAAAGTAAAAACATGGGAATCTGAAAATTGTGCAGCTGCATATTATGTATAAGCCGTTCTTTTACAAGTCATAAGTGAATATTAATTTAGACACTCCTATTCTTCAATTAGCTTTAGATTTTATAAACTTAAGACGCGCTGTTAAAGTAGCCAGGGAAGCGGTTGATGCAGGGGTTGAATGGGTTGAGGCAGGCACTCCCCTGATTAAGAGCGAAGGATTGGATTCTGTCAGAACACTTCGGAAAGAGTTCCCAACAACAACGATAGTTGCCGACATGAAAACGATGGACGCAGGCCGCCTGGAAATGGAAACGGCAGCTAAGGCAGGAGCAGATATAGCAGTCGTTATGGGCAGCGCGCCTGACTCAACAATAAAGGAGTGCATAAGCGCAGGACAAAATTACGGAATAAAAGTAGAAGTCGACTTCCTTGGAGTTGCCGATTGTGTCGAACGCGCAATGGATGTTGAGGAATGGGGAGCCGACTATATCGGTGTCCATACAGCAATAGACGAGCAAATGTTAGGGAATGATCCCTTTAAAAGACTTTCTGAAATTTGCTCAAAGGTTAAAATACCTGTTGCTGTTGCAGGAGGAATTAATTCTGAAACAGCAGCTGATGCTGTAAATGCGGGTGCAAAAATTATAGTGGTAGGCGGTGCAATTAGCAAAGCAACCGATATAAAAACCGCTACTACTAATTTAAAAAAAGCTATATCAAATCGTGAGCGGATAACTGCAGATTTATTTAAAAGGACTGCAGACGACAATATATACAAAATATTAGAAAAGGTTTCAACCGCAAATATATCAGACGGTAGCCATCGTCTCAAAGGAATTACCGGTCTCAAATGTATAAGTTTGGAAACCAAGATGATCGGACAGGCAGTAACTGTTCGAACATACCCTGGCGACTGGGCAAAAACAGTTGAGGCAATAGATAGGGCAGAAAAAGGGAATATAATAGTTATTGATTCCGGAGGTGTAGGCCCTGCCGTATGGGGAGAACTTGCCACACATAGCGCTATACAGAAGAAACTTGGAGGAGTTGTCGTAAACGGTGCAGTTCGAGATAGCAGCGAAATCAGAAAGTTAAAGTTTCCTACATTTGCAAAACTGGTAATACCAAACGCAGGAGAGCCTAAAGGTTTTGGCGAGATTGGCATATCCTTGAATATTTCAGGGATTACAATAAATAATGGCGATTGGATTGTTGGTGATAGCGATGGTTTAATTGTCATGCCAAGGCGTGAAGCGAAAGAAATGGCTAACCACGCAATGGACTGGCTGGAAAAAGAAAACAGGATTCGTGAAGAAATATCCCAAGGAAAGACTTCTCTTGGAGAGGTTATGGAAATATTAAAATGGACAAAAAAATGAGAACTTTAAGGAGATGCATGTAATGAAATGTGAATCATGTAATAAAAAACTGGCAACAGTACATCTCACCGAGATCGTGGATAATGAAAAGAAAGAAAGGCATTTCTGTGAAGATTGTGCTCAAAATGTTACAAATCATTTCCCTAAGGCCCCTTCCCCATCAGACATTTTAACAAGTCTAATCAACCAGGTATCTCCAGAAATAAGAGAAATGTCAAAAACGACTTGTCCTGTATGCGGACTTTCTTATCTGGAATTCAGGTCTCAAGGTCGTCTGGGCTGCCCCATGGATTATAATGTATTCAAGAAAGGGCTTTTACCCCTTATTGAAAGAATGCATGGCAGTTCTCAACATGTGGGGAAAGTGCCTGCAAATGCTGGTGTAGAAATTATCAAGAAAAATGAATTAATACAATTACGCAAGGAATTAAATGAAGCGGTAGAAAAAGAAGATTATGAAAAAGCTGCTGAATTAAGAGATAAAATTTATGAACTTTCAGGAAATGTAGAAGATGGAGATTAAAGATCTTTCAGACAAAACGGGTGAGTGGCTTAGGGGCACCGGCAAGGAATCTGATATTGTAATAAGTAGCAGAATCCGCCTGGCAAGAAACATTGCCGGGTTTCCTTTCCTTTCCCGCTCTAACCTAAAACAAAGAAAGGAAATAGAATCCTTACTTAGAAAGACCATAGTCGAAAGCGATATAACAAAAGATATATCTTATGTAAATTTGAACAATGCGACTCCGGTTGACAAGCTGCTCCTGGTCGAAAGACACCTGATCAGCAAAGAACATGCTGAGGGTGAAGGAGATAGAGGTGTTGCATTCGGAAAATCAGAAACTATTAGTTTGATGATAAATGAAGAAGATCATCTCAGGGTTCAGGTAATCCGTTCCGGTTTCGAGTTGAAAAACACATGGGAAACAACTGATGAAATTGACAATATCCTCGGAGAAAGCTTAAATTTTGCTTTTTCTGCAAGGTTTGGATATCTGACTGCATGTCCGACAAATGTTGGTACGGGCATGCGGGTTTCTGTAATGGTACATCTCCCGGCACTTGGCATGACAAAGCACATTGAAAAGGTATTCAATGCCGTAGGAAAACTCGGATTGGTAGTTAGAGGCCTATATGGAGAGGGTACTAAAGTCTCTGGCGATTTGTATCAAATCTCAAATCAGTTTGCATTAGGAAAATCTGAGAAGGAAATAATATCCATAATTGAAAGCGTGATACCACGCATTACAAGCTATGAAAGGATGGCCAGAAAGGCTTTAGTTTTAGAAAGCAAGGACCAGCTGGAAGATAGAGTTTGGAGGTCATACGGCATGCTTAAGGCCGCTCGAATGATTACCTCTGAGGAAATATTACAATTACTTTCACAGGTACGCATGGGCGTTAACATTGGTTTGATAGATGATATCGAGATGCAAACCCTTAATGAACTCTTTGTCCTGACACTTCCAGGACATTTGCAGAAATTGCAGGGCTGTGAACTGGATTCTACTCAAAGAAATATTATAAGAGCCTCTTATGTAAGAAAGAGGCTTGACGGTTTATAAAAAAAAGGTGGCCAAAAATGTTTGACAAATTTACCGATAGGGCAAGGAAGGTGATGGCTCTTGCAAGAGAGGAAGCAAAAAGATTCAACCATGAATATATAGGAACAGAGCATATATTACTTGGCTTGGTAAAAGAAGGTAGTGGCGTAGCCGCAAATGTCTTACAAAATTTAGATATCGATTTGAAAAAAATACGTATGGAAGTAGAAAAGATAGTTCAATCTGGACCTGACCTGGTCTCAGTTGGACAATTGCCTTTCACTCCAAGGGTAAAGAAAGTATTAGAATACGCTATGGAAGAAGCAAAGGCAATGGGGCATAACTATATAGGCACCGAGCATCAACTACTTGGGTTACTCAGGGAACAAGAGGGTGTTGCCGCGCAGGTATTGTTGAATTTAGGCGTAAAATTGGAAGGTGTAAGAGAGGAAGTAATCGAGCTTCTAGGTGCAGAAACAGCACAAGGCTCTAAAGACAAAGAAGAAAAAAGAGGTAAATCTAAAACTCCTGCCCTTGATTCCTTTGGTCGCGATTTAACACAACAGGCAAAAGATCAGGAACTGGATCCCGTAATTGGCAGACAGCTGGTTATTGAACGGTTGATTCAGGTTCTAAGTCGTCGAACAAAGAACAACCCTGTTTTGCTCGGAGAAGCAGGTGTTGGAAAAACAGCAATAGTAGAAGGATTGGCACAAGCTGTGGTTAGTGGAACGGTACCAGCTATTTTGCGTGAAAAGAGAATAGTTGCTTTAGATTTGGCGATGATGGTTGCAGGAACAAAATACCGAGGCCAATTCGAAGAGAGAATCAAGGCTGTAATGGGAGAGGTTCGTAGAGCAAAAAACATAATCCTCTTCATAGATGAGCTGCATACATTAGTAGGTGCAGGAGGTGCAGAAGGAGCAATCGATGCATCTAATGTCTTAAAACCTGCTCTTTCCAGAGGGGAAATACAGTGTATCGGTGCAACTACTCTTGACGAATACAGGAAATACATTGAGAAAGACGGTGCGCTCGAGAGAAGGTTTCAAACAGTCGTTGTCGACCCGCCTTCTAAGGAAGAAACCGTTGAAATTTTAAAAGGTTTAAGGGATAGATATGAAGCACATCATAAGGTTCAAATAACTGATGAAGCATTAAAATTTGCTGTAGAATATGCAACAAGATATATCACCGGAAGATTCTTGCCTGATAAGGCAATAGACGTTATTGATGAAGCGGGTGCGCGTGTAAGACTTAAGGCAACTACGCATCCTCCTGATTTAAGGGATATAGAGAAAGAAATAGAACATCTCGAAAAGGAAAAAGATAAATCCGTGGCATTACAGGATTTTGAGAGAGCAGCGAAGCTGAGAGATAAAGCAGACAAATTAAAAAAGAAAAAAGGTGACGTAGAAAAAGAATGGCGAGAGAAATGTACGGAGATAGACGGGACTGTAGATGAAGCGGTTATCACAGAAGTAGTTTCAACCATGACTGGCATACCGCTCAAACGTATGGAAGCAAAAGAGGCAAAGAGGTTGCTCGATATCGAGAAAGAACTTTGTAAAACAGTCGTAGGACAAGACAATGCTATTACCGCAGTAGCAAAGGCCGTCAGAAGGTCAAGGGCAGGCCTACAGAACCCAAACAGGCCAAGTGCCAGCTTTATCTTTATAGGACCATCAGGAGTGGGAAAGACTCTTCTCTCAAAAGCCTTGGCTAAGTTTTTGTTTGGAGATGAAGATTCATTGATTCAAATAGATATGTCTGAATACATGGAAAAACATAATGTATCAAGACTAATAGGTGCTCCTCCAGGTTACGTCGGTTTTGAGGAAGGGGGACAGTTAACGGAGAAAATACGAAGACGTCCCTACGCCGTGGTTCTCCTGGATGAAATCGAAAAAGCACATTCAGACGTATTTAATATGTTGTTACAGGTTCTGGAGGAAGGAAAATTAACAGACAGTTTTGGACGTCATATTGATTTTCGCAACGTAATTATTATAATGACTTCGAACATAGGTGGAGACATAATTAAAAACACATCCTCGTTAGGGTTCAAGAAAACATCTGGAGCGCAGTCTTATGAAGCTATTCGCGAGCAACTATTACAGGCAGTTGAAAAGCATTTTCGCCCGGAGTTCGTCAACAGAATTAGTGATATTGCTGTATTTAGAGATCTTACAAAGGAAGATCTGAGAATGATTGTAGAGATCGAATTAGAAAGCATACGTGAGAGGCTTGACAATTATAAAATAACGCTTTCAATAACCAAAGAAGCAATTGATTTCCTTATTGACAAAAGCTTTAAACCGAATTATGGTGCAAGACCGCTGCATAGAACCATAGAGAACTTAATTGAAGATCCACTTTCTGAAGAAATACTCAGAGGAAAGTTCAAAGACAACGATTCCATCAAGGTAAAACTGAAGGAAGAAAAGCTGGTTTTTGAAGGGGCAACAGTAGAGGAAGAATTAGTCACAAGCGATTCGAAGAGCAAATAATTAGATAGTAATACAACAAATTGAGTACATATTTAAAAAGGGGCTTTCGAGCCCCTTTTTTTATTGCTTGCAAGAACACAACTATCTTGTGATAATTGAAAAAACTCTAAGTAAAAATGAAGTTATATTATGACAAAGGCCAGTACTGTTTATGTCTGCTCGGAATGTGGATGGAAAACCAGTAGATGGGTAGGTAGGTGTTCCGGTTGTGAAGAGTGGGACTCAATGACAGAAGAAAAATACGACTCTAGATATACCCACACCCTTCCGGAATATGATATAGAGAAACCCTCCTGTATACCAGACGTAAAGACGGTAAGCAAGCTTCGAACTAATACCAACATTGAAGAGTTTGATAGAATCCTTGGAGGTGGCATCGTGACAGGCTCTGCAGTTTTGGTTGGAGGCACACCTGGAATAGGAAAATCAACTCTCCTGCTGCAAATATGTCAAAAATTTAGTGAGCAGGGCTGCATATCCTTATACGTAACAGGAGAAGAATCAACTGCACAAATAAAATTGCGGGCGGACAGACTCAACGTATCATCTAAGAACATTTTTTTGGTTGCAGAAAACAATTTAGATGTTATTCTTGAACACATCAGAAAAATCAGCCCTAAACTTGTTATAATTGACTCCGTACAAGCTATGTTCAAGCCGATTCTCGAATCCTCTCCGGGAACAGTTTCACAAGTTAGGCAATGTGCTATTGAGCTGATTCAAACATCAAAGAAAACTGAATCTTCCGTTTTTTTAGTGGGACATGTTACAAAACAGGGAGTAATTGCCGGTCCTAAAGTGTTAGAACATTTGGTCGATACAGTACTGTACTTTGAAGGTGAGAAATTCATGTCATTCAGGATATTAAGGGCAGTAAAGAATCGCTTTGGACCTACAAATGAAATAGGAATCTTCGAGATGCGTAACAGCGGACTTAGGGAGGTTAGTGATCCTTCAGAAATATTCCTCTCCAGAACACAAAACCTGATCTCAGGGTCTTCGATTATCTCTTGTATTGAGGGCACAAGAGCTCTGCTTGTAGAGGTGCAGGCACTTGTAACCAGGTCAAGTTTCGGCACGCCAGAACGCAAAGTAAGTGGTGCAGACTATAATAGAGTTGCTATGATAATTGCCGTACTGGAAAAGAGAACGGGCCTTCTCTTAGGAGGGCATGATATCTTTGTGAATGTTGTTGGCGGTGTAAAAATCGTCGAACCGGCAGCAGACCTTGGTATTGCAATTGCAATTGCATCCAGTTTCAAGGACGTGGCAATATCAGGAGACACAATCATTATTGGCGAATTAGGTTTGGGTGGTGAAATTAGAGGGGCTAATCAATTTGACAGCAGATTGAAAGAAGCTGAAAGATTAGGATTTAAAAATGCCATTGTTCCAAAGGACAATTCAAGTGACACGTCAGGAATAAAATCTCTAAAAATTACCGAGGTGTCTTCTCTTGCCGAAGCAATTGATAAAATCTGTTAAAAAAGAATATTTTTTTATGAAACATTATACTGCTCTGAGATTTTTATCTGTACTCTTGTTGATAACACTAGCATTTGGGTGTTCTCTCTCGTTACCTAAGAAAATTCATAAGAAAAGTAGCATAGTCGGGGCAACAATAAATGATCAGAATGTTTCTGTAGAAATACGAGAAGAACTTGATGAACAGGGAAACGTAATAAAGAAAAGCTTTAATCATCCATATTACTTTACGGGATCAGGGCTTGCCAATATCCTTTCGTCCATTTATTACAAGCAGAAATCATTATTCAAGGGTAGCACAGGCCGAAAGAAATTATTCAGGCAGGAAGAGTTGCAGACTATTATACCTCCTATCATAAGTGCATTCTCAATGGCTACCGATTCTCAAGATATTTTAGTTTTTTCTACTTCTGATAAAGTGCTTTTGTCTGATCGTCAAAGTTATTTCAGCATGTTTATTTCAGACAACAACCTCAACATTGTTTTTAGTACAATCCAAAGTAAGAAAAATCTCACTGATGGAAGGGCATTTAGAAAAAGCAATAAGGATAAATTTAAAGATCCGTTTGATGTGAAGAGAAGCTCTCGCTGGAGTCTTGTTCCCATGGGAGGACAACGGTTTGAACCGGGGCGCCAAAATTGGCTTATTATTGATTTGAGTAGTAATTTATTTGGTGTTGCCAGTACTGATAATGCTAACATGAGTGACAATACTGATGATACTTCGATTCCATCAGATCGTAGCAGGACGATTGAAAGAAAAATAAGGACTAGTAAAAGCTTTATTGAAGAAAAGAAAAATTACCAGGGTGTACGTGAAAAACTAAGGGAATTAAAAGCCCTTAACGATGAAGGTTTAATTTCAGAAAAAGATTATGAATTGAAAAAGAAGGAACTTTTAAACAAATTTTAAATATTTATGGATAAAAGTAATTAAAATGTGGCATAAGAAAATAAGGGCTTTCTTGTTATTTATTATTTTGTGTGGAACAATTGGATGCAAAGGTGCAGACATCTTAAGCTATACCGGCCAGGGTCAAGTTAAAGGACAAAAAAGTGATATCTTTAATGAAGGCAAGACATATATAAGACTGGAAAATTTAAAGAGTACAAAAGGGGCATCAAAGGCAATTCTTGACCATCCAAAATATTTAAGTAAAGACATCTTATCCAGTGTGCTTTCTTCTATCTATTATAAAGAAAAAGGTATAACAGGATGGGGAAAAGAGCAGAATGTCTTTATGGAAAGCGAATTATTAAATTTGACACCGCACATGATAGACGCTTTTACTAAAGCATCTCCATCGCAATATATATTGGTAAATTCGAGTTATACAAAAGGAAAAGGTCTTTTTAAGTCAGATGTATATACCATATTCGGATTATTTATTTCTAATGACAAATTAAATGCTGTTTTCTCAAGGATTCAATATGAAGACCTGGAAGACAGAGGTGCAGATAATGTATTTGGAGAGACAGTAGAGGCCGTATTTATTGATCCATTTAGTATAACGAGTAACCCATTCTGGAAAATAAGTCTTCATTCCGGTCAACGATTGAAGACCGGACGTAGTAATTGGTTGGTAATAGATTTAGAAGAAGGTATGTTTGTCAGTAAAGAAGACTACGAAAAGAAGGAAATACCAATCATTGGGGAGCAGACAGGCCCAGGATCACCCCTTACCACACAAGCACCCTCTGGAGGCCAGCCTGTTATAATACAACAGCAAATGAGCATTAAAGATCAGCTTCTGGAACTCAAAGAACTGGAAACTACCGGCCTTATTACCAAAGAAGATTATATGCTTAGAAAGGCATTGATTTTAGGCAGCAAAAAAGAGAAGAGTATAAAAGACAAATTTAATGACCTTCGTAAACTAAAAGAGGATGGATTCATCAGTGATATAGACTATGACCATAAGAAAAGAGAGCTTCTTGAAGAGGGCGGTCAAGATGAAAAGGGAAAAAACATTAAAGAGATTCTGGCTGTGTATTTAGAATTGAGAGATGAAGGTTTCATAACGGACGAAGATTATGACTACAAGAAGAATAAATTATTGAAAGAGTTTTAGTGTCAATAACACTCTCCTGTTATTGCTTTGATTTCAATGATTTACCAACAGTAATTCTGCCAACTTCAAATCCTCACGTGTTGTGATCTTAATATTATCATAACTCCCTGAAACTATTTCTACAGTGTGTCCCGCCTTCTCAACAACCTCTGCATCATCTGTAAGTTCTGCGTTTGTATCCTTAATCTTTTCATACGCTTTAAATATTAAATCTCTATTAAAGCCTTGAGGTGTTTGCGCCATCCACAGGTCATGCCTGGGTACAGTTTTTATTATTTCGAGACCTGGGTTAACTTTTTTAACAGTTAATTTCATTGGACTTGCAAGAATGGCAGCCCCTTTTTGATCTGCCCTTCGAATAACTTCCTCAATTTCCCCGCTCTTTACTAATGGCCTCACCGCGTCATGTATCAGAACTATTCTGGTGTCAGAGTCCAACTGAGAAAGGCCTTGATATACACTATCCTGCCTGCGTTCTCCCCCGGCAATTATCTTAGTTACCTTGTAAGCCTTAAGCTCCTTTGACCATCGTTCAATAACAGTAGACAGATCTTCCTTATTTACTACAAAAATAATCTCTTTTATTCTTTTCAGTTTATAAAATTTTTCCAGTGTATAAAAAAAAACAGGTTTTTTGCCTATCATTATAAATGGCTTTCTTACATCAGCCCCCATACGAAGGCTAAGACCTGCAGCTGGCATTATTACAGAAACATCTGCCTTCATCATACCCTTTCATAAGGATAAAAAAGCTTTAAATACTCGTCCTGGGCAAATCTATCAGTCATTCCTGCGATATAATCACAAACGCCCTGATAAAGTCCCGCTTCCTCTATCCATTTTTGATATTCAGGTGGAAGCTGCATAGGGTTTTCAACAAATGTTTTAAACAACTCTTCGACAAATCGTTTTGCTTTGTCAGCCATTCGTACAACCCTGTAATGACTATACGCATTTTCCTGCAGGAACTCCTGCAATTCAACTTTTTTTTTAGATATTTCAGGCGAAAAGGATACTAATCTTTCTTTACTTTTTTGTACATCATCAGTTGTTTTTATTTTCATCTTATTAATCATTGATTGTGTGTGTTCAATAAGATCTGTAACTTCCATATCAATTAAATATTTTATAGTATGTGTATTTTCCATGTCTTTACTAATATTATTATATTGTTCCTTAACCTTCTCTTTTGCATATCTCCATAATTCAACTCCTTCCAGACCGCTTTCTGTAATCAGCCGCGCTTTTAAGCTATCATCTATATCATGATTGTCATAAGCAATCGAATCAGCAATGTCTACAATCTTCGCTTCAAGAAGCGGTTGTCTGCTTAAATCAAACTGCTTAACATTTGGATCATCAGAAAGAATATTATGCTTTGCTATTGACTCTCTAACCTCCCATGAAAGATTTAAACCGGCAAACTGTGAATATCGCTTTTCCAGTACGTCGACAACACGCAACCCCTGAACGTTATGTTCAAAACCACCATGATCCTTCATCAAGATTCTGAGAGCATCTTCTCCTGAATGGCCAAACGGCGTATGCCCCAGGTCGTGTGCCAGGGCGATCGCCTCTGAAAGGTCTTCATTTAAACATAATGTCCTTGATATACATCTGGCAATTTGAGCAACCTCTATTGTATGAGTAAGCCGTGTACGATAGTGATCTCCCTCATGATTTACAAAAACCTGTGTCTTATATTCCAATCTCCGAAAAGCTGTAGAGTGGATAATTCTGTCCTTGTCTCTCTGGTAAACACTTCGGTATGGATGCTCCTCCTCCGGATATACTCTACCACGAGTATTCATGCTTCTCATAGCATAAGAAGCTAAGTTGCTATCTTCCCTCTTTTCCAGTTCTTCTCTTGTTAACACTTTATATAAACCTTTAATGATCAAAAAGAATTCTTTAATTCGAGATACAGATCATCGAGTGATTGCGGTATTACCTTTGTATCAGAAACAACAGGCATAAAGTTTGTATCACCTTTCCATCTTGGCACAATATGCATGTGTATATGGCCTTCAACACCTGCTCCCGCAACTTTTCCAAGATTAAACCCCAGGTTGAAACCATCAGGGCTCATTTTTTTACTCAGCATATCCTTCATGTCTCTTGTCAATGTCATAATCTCAAGCATCTCCGAGCTGCTCAACTTTGGCAGGTCATCTTTGTGCAGGTTTGGGGCCACCATTAAATGGCCATTATTATATGGGTATTTATTTAGAATACAGAAACACTCTTCGCCCCTGTACAAAACCAGATTCTTGCGATCCTGGTTGTCTTTTATAGCCTCACAGAAAAAACAATTCTCATCTTTCTTGCTCAAGATAAATTCCTTGCGCCAGGGCGCCCATATATTTTTCATGGAAGATTGTAAATTAAATTATAGATTCTTTACTGTAGAAGGTATGTTGGGTTTACGGGTACTCCGTGTAGAAATATTTTAAAATGAAGCATCTCCCGCTTTGCTCTCCCTGTACTGCCGGCCTTTACAATTGTCTGCCCCTGCGCAACTCTGTCTCCTTTATTTACCAGAATCCTGGAGTTGTAAGCATACCATGTATAAGAACCGTCATTATGTTGAAGCACAACAACTTTGCCCCATCCATCTGGCCTGTCAGAGGTTAGTGCAACTATCCCGCTTTTTGACGCCTTAACCGCCTGCCCGTTAAAAGCCTGAATATCGATCCCCTTATTTTTATAACCATCTACCCATTTATCAAAACCATACAATATGTTACCGCGCAAAGGCCATATAAATGACTCGTTTGAATGCCGCCCTGATGGTAAAGCTGCCTGCGAGACTACTTCCCTCGTACCTGTAATACTGTTTGCCGGTATCATTAACTGCTGTCCCGGTTTTATATTCGTAACATCTTTGATATTGTTAGTCCTTATAATATCGTCGGGGGAGACGCCGTGATTGAAAGCTATTCGCCATATAGTATCACCCTGTTTAATCGTATATTTTGAAGATCTTGTAGTCTTTGCAGGTCTTGAAGTGGTTGTATTAGGCTTTAAGGAGTCTAACTCCTTTTTTAATCTTGGAGGAGGGTTCATGCTTGTTCTGTGGGTTGTCGCACATCCTGTAAGTATATTCATGATTAAGAGAATAATTATAATACAGCCAAAACCCTTTGATGCAGAAAACCTCATTAATTTATTCCTGAAATTGTCATTTGTATGGAGCGGGCGATGGGATTCGAACCCACGACACCCAGCTTGGGAAGCTGGTATTCTACCACTGAATTACGCCCGCACTTTTTATAGTTTGTTTGATAGTCTCTTATCAAAAATATTGCAACCAATTCTGGCAAAAAATAAATTCAAATATCGAAATCTGAAATTCAAAATGATCGAAATTTTAAACATTTAGTATTGAACATGTTCTTTTTTGTTTAGAACATTTGTTCTTTTGACATTCTGATTTGTTTAGAATTTTGTGCTTCGGATTTCTGATTTCCAGCTTGTCTGGCTTAGAATTATATCTACCTAAACTTTATCATGCAAGCATTATTGCATCTGCACAATGAGGTCCAAATTAAATAGGACACCGATCTTTCGCAGATGCCTGCACGACAGCGTCGTTTGGGAGGGTACACAGACAAAAACATTTTTGAATTCAGTTTTTTCCCGGCAGAACATTAAATCCTTATAATCTGCGTTTATCTGTGTCCAAAATAGGAATTACTACGGTTGAGGTAAGTCTGGAGTTAGCGTGCATTTTGCACCCTGGTATGAATTGCGATGTTTAAATTCGTTGGTAATTGCGGCAAAGACCTCACCCTTGGTTGCACTCCAGACGGGTGAAATCAGAAAATCTCCATGCGTATCGCCTACTAACCTCTGTACAACTATATCCGGAGAAATCCTTTCTAAAAAGTCACAGGCAAGTGAGACATACTCTTCCATCTTCATCGTCTTTATCTTACCCTTAAAGTAATCATCTGCCATTGCGGTATTCTTCGCAATGTAAAGGTGGTGAAGTTTTATTCCGTCAATACCAAGAGAAGAAACAGTTCGGGCAGTTTCCATTATATCATTCCAATCTTCTCCGGGAAGACCAAGTATTACGTGTGCACAAATCTTTATATCTCCCTTATCCTTTGTACGCAATACTGCATCTTCGAATGACTTGTAATCATGACCGCGATTTACTAACTGCAGTGTACGGTCGTGAATCGACTGCAAGCCGTATTCAACCCACACATGGTATTTTTCTGTATAGCTGTGAATAAGATCCAATATTTCATCGGTGATACAGTCTGGCCTTGTACCGACAGAGAGGCCGACTACGTCCTCATTTAACAAAGCTTCATCATATCGCGTCTTAAGTGTATCAACATCTGCATACGTGTTCGTAAATGCCTGAAAGTAAGCGATGAACTTTTCGGCGCCGTATCTTTTTTTCAAAAACTTCATTCCTTTTTCAACCTGTTCTTTTATAGGTGCAATTGTATCCCGGACATTTGGACTGAAGCTCTCATTAGCACAGTAAGTACATCCACCGACGCCTACAAATCCATCCCTGTTAGGACATGTAAAACCGGCATGAATTGAAATTTTGTGAACCTTAACCGAGAAATTTTCCCTTAAAAAATAACTAAAGGGATAATACCCATGCGTCTTTAACCATGTTTTTTGAGTAACGATTGTAGTCATTCTATATAATTTATAAGGTATAAATCTGATGTCAAAGAAAAAAAGGATACTAACTCAATTCAGAAATTCCTCCCTGCCCCCGTCCGAACGGATTCATCCGGGCGGGCGCCAGACTGTTAGGCGGGAATCCTTAAATTTCAAATATAACACACCCTTCCTGTTGGTTCAATCTGCAAAATTGGACTAAGAGTATGTTGATTCAAATATGTCTTTAGAGGGATGCGGAATTAATAACTAAGTGATTGGCAGGTCTTTATGGAACAAACTTCTATATATAAACGCAATACAGGCTTAAAACAATTGATATGATTTGCAGCTTTTGTAGATGCTAAGCTTGGTTTTTCGGAATCGCTGATAATTTGTAAAATTTCAGGAGCTAAATAATATTAGCATTTGGATTCTGAGCCTTCTTTATATTTTTAATTCTTCTGCTCGCCTCACGACGACGTTTATCAGAAGGTTTCTCAAAATAAGCATAACGTTTTGATTGATTTATTATGCCTTCCTTGTCACACATCTTTTTAAATCTTCTAATAGCCTCACGCAAGCTCTCGTTCTCTGAAATCTGAACTTTCGCCATAGAAAAACCAACTCCATTCCTGTTTAAAGTTAAAAATACCGTTCAAACGGGCTATTTTATATATAAACTCATAGACCGTCAAGGAAAAAGTTAACATTATGATAAATAAGGACTTGTGAAAGCCCGAAAATAACTACATGTTGTAATAACTACATAAAATAGCTCTATATATAGCAGGTTGTGGGTCAACCCTTACAGCTTGAGAAAATAACACTCAAATTATTTCCTATGTCCTCTTAAACTGTTTTTCAAGTTCAGACATCTTAAATTCAAGTGTTGTAGGGCGGCCATGGGGACAAAAATCAGTAATAATTTCCTCTTTCCTTCGGTTTAGAAGTGACTGGATTTCCTGCGGAGACAACCGCTGGCCTGCCTTTACAGCACCTTTACAAGCCATTATTTTGGCGATTTTTATTAAGATACCATCGGGTTCGCCTTTAATTTCATCACTCTCAATCTCTTCCAGGACACTTTGGATAAGCCCATGAAAGTCTAAATTCTTCAAGATTTGTGGATGTGTGCGAATAGCAACCGTACTTTTACCAAATTCTTCTATCTCCAGGCCCAGGGCATAAAACTCGTTTTTGAGATTTATAATAGTAACAAAATCACCAGGCGTTAATTCTATTAACTCCGGTATCAACAGCTTTTGTACTGCAAGTTTTGACGACTTAATATGGTTCCATATCTCGTGAAAAAGAATAATCTCGTGCAGTGCGTGCTGGTCAATTATGTTTAAACCGTCGGCGGCCTCTTCAACAATATACGAATTGTGTACCTGAATGTAAGAAGCAAGCCTGCTTTCCTGTTTGAATAAACCTTCATCTTCTGAAGATTGCAAATGTTTCTGTTTATGTTCGTCTTTGCGACTAGGGGTTTCTTTGTCCAGAGACCTTGAAAAAAAATCTGACATGCCCGCCTGCCATTTGTCGGGCAGGGATTTCATCACAGATTCCTTTTTCTCATTCAATGATACGCCCTCACCCTGCCTGTGTGTAACCCCGGTACTGCTCTCAGGTACACTTCTTCCGGTGGCAGTCCCGGATGAGGTTTCTGTTCCGGCTTGTTTATGCCTGCCCGCAATCTGCAGTGGAGAATGAAACTCCGTCTGCATAAGGGCTGAATGTATTGCTGCATATAACTGATCATGAATAAGCCCGGCATTCTTAAACCTGACTTCAATCTTCGTAGGATGCACATTAACATCCACATCCCTGCTGTCAATCTGAAGATTCAAAAAAACAATTGGAGACCTTTTTGACATCAAAAGGTTTTGGTAGGCAGAATTCATCGCATGAAAGATTATATTGTCCCTGATATACCTTCCGTTAAGAAAGATAAACTGCATCTTTGTGTTTGGGCGGTTATGAGTAGGCGGCAGAATATAACCATAGATCGAAATATCAGGCTCCTTCAGATTTATGGCAATAAGATTTTTACCTATTTCGTTTCCATAAATAGTGGTTATTCTTTCCTTCAAGTCTTTGGCCGTAGGAAAAGTTAAGGTCTTTTTGCCATTATGGGTCACATTGAAATGTATGTTTGGGTATGCCAATGCAAATCTTGTAACCATTTCTGATATGTGGGCCATTTCTGTTTGTGTGCTTTTAAGAAATTTACGCCTAACGGGAGTATTATAAAATAAGTTTTGTACATCGATCTGTGTACCCTCAGGCGCTCCTTTTTCTTTAATATTATCAAGAGTTCCTCCCTCAATCTTGATTTCTGTGCCGATTAAAGAATCCCTTGTACGGGAGATAATCCTTGTCTGTGAAATAGCCCCAATGCTCGGAAGAGCTTCACCCCGAAAACCCAGGGTATTAATAGAAAAAAGATCTTCATCACTTCTCAATTTACTCGTAGCATGACTTAAAAAAGCTATTTCTACATCATCCCCATCCATTCCAATACCATTATCAGAAATCTTTATAAGCTTTTTACCGCCTTCCTCCAGTTGAACCTCTATATGCGTTGCATCAGCATCAATAGAATTCTCAATCAGTTCCTTCAAAACTGAAGCAGGACGCTCTATGACCTCGCCCGCAGCTATTTTGGTTACAACAGTTTGCGGTAAAACCTTTATGTTAGACACTTGACCCTTTCCTTAAACCCTTCCATAAAGCTCCTGTATCTCTCTCCCTGATATGACACATGGATATCTCTGGATGTCTGGCCCACAGTTTCAATCGTAATTTTTATGAAATCATCCGGCAGGCATTCCATTACTCTGTCTGCCCATTCAATAATTGATATTCCTTCACCCCAGAAAAACCCAACACAGTCGATGTCGTACATTTCATCAGGTGATTTAACTCTGTACGCATCGAAATGATAAATAGGCAGTCTCCCCATATACTGCTTTATTAACACATAACTCGGGCTTGTTACCTCTTTTCTGTCCTTCACGCCCTGTCCTTCCGCAATTCCCTTGGTCAGATACGTTTTGCCCGCACCCAGTTGGCCCATAAGCGCTACTACGTCGCCAGCCTTCAGAAGAGAACCAATCAAATTTCCAAGTTCGATTGTCTGCTCAACTTCTCCGGTTTCGATACGGACAGAATCATCAGTAACGGAAAACTTCATTTTACTTAAAATGTTCATACCCTACAGGTTTAATTTTTTTTAGCTTGCCGTTTGAACCTTGCATGCTTATTCCTTTTGATCTTTTGATATGACCGATTTTTGATAAACGCACAGGAAAAGAACTTGACGCCAGAAGCCTTTTGGACTCTTTTCCTGAAAGAGTAAAAAGTAATTCGTAATCCTCGCCATCATGAAGTGCATGATGAAGAGCTGAAAGGCCAGTTTTACGTGCCAGTTTCTTTGCATCTGCAGACACAGGCACTTCGTCTTCACATAAAACGGCACCAACCCCACTCTCCTCAAGAATGTGATTTAAATCTGCAACCAGACCGTCACTTATATCTATCATAGAATTTATATTGAACTTCTTATTCAGTAACTGTCCCTCTTTCAGACGCGGCTTGAACGCAAAATGTTTTTTTAAGATTGAACCTCCCAGGGCGCCAGTTACCATTATTACATCATCCGCCTTTGCACCAGAGCGGGTTACAGGCTTCACCCCTTTGTTTTCACCATACATCGTCACATTTATAGCCAGCATTTTTTTGCTGCTAACAACATCTCCACCTATTATTTTAATATTATAAGCATCAGCCTCTCTCTTTATCCCCATAAACAATTCTTTGGCAAATTTCGTCCTGGTCTCTTGAGGAAAGCAGATAGAAACCACAACATATTTAGCCGAGCAACCCATAGCCGCGATATCACTGATACTGCATGCAATTGATTTTTTCCCGATTTCTCCGGGTGTATTCTTTTTCAGGTCAAAGTGTGTACCTTCTACCAGCATATCTGTGGTAACCAGGCACTGCCTATTACCATTAATTTTTATAGAAGCACAATCATCACCGATACCAATGACAATATTTTTGTCTTTTTTCTGATTACCTCTTATCCATTTTATAAACGAAAATTCATCCATCTTCAGTTATAAGTAAATTTATTGTCCATTATCGTATAAGTTCCCAAACTCCTGGAACTTCAGCTTGATTTCCATGATATAATCTATTACCATTAAACCGCTGAAAATTCAACAGCTAATCTTCCATATTATAATAATCTAAATGTCAACACTGGAACTACCCGCATGTGTCAATATTAACCGCACATCGAGTCTTTCCTGCCTATTTCAATGGAGATAGACAACGTCTTAAAAACTGCCTGGATCAAGCAGTTGAAGGCAGACTGGAAAACTGCCAATTACCATTATTTTAAAGACTCTATGCGCCTCCCAAACCTTGAGCTTTCTTCCGCAGAAGGAGTTTTAGGTAAGTGGAAGGGCAGTTATCACAGACACCTTTCTATCAGTATTAGCTTAATATCCAACTATAAGTGGGAACATGTCCAGGAGGTTCTCTATCATGAAATGGCCCACCAGTATGTAGAAGAAACTTTAGGCATCCGTGGAGAATTGCCACATGGAGAGGCATTCAAGCGGATTTGCCTGGAAAACAGCATCGATCCTACTGCCACCGGTAATATTCAATCCTGGGCAGAAAAACGGAAAAACAACTCCACTATAAGTTCAGAAAACCACAAGATACTGGACAAGGTTCACAAACTATTGGCATTGGCCCAAAGCCCCAACGAGCATGAGGCCCAGAATGCCATGGCCAAGGCCCACGAGTTTTTATTAAAACACAACCTGTCGTTACTGGATGTGCAAACCAAATGGAACTATATCCACAAGCAAATCGGAGAAGTGGGAAGGCGTAATCCCATCAAGACTATAATCAGCGCTCTTATTACCAGGTTTTTTTTCGTGGAGGCTATCTGGACATTCGGGTATGACCAACATAAAGACCAGAGTGGTCAGGTTTTGGAAATTTACGGAACACCAGAAAACGTTGAAATGGCTGAGTACGTGTATGATTACCTTCAAAACATCTCAGAATTTTTATGGATAGAGCATAAGGAACGAAAAAAAATCAACGGGAACAGACATAGAAGGTCATTTATTTACGGCCTTCTGGACGGGTTTTATAATAAGCTGGATGGACAGGTTATTGAACACAAGTCCAAAAAACTGGTCTGGAAAGGAGATCCCAGGCTTAAGGAGTTCTACCGGCGAAAAAATCCCAAGCTCGTACACTCTTCCTCCAGATATACCAGCAGCAGTACAGACGCGTACAATTCAGGAATAACCCGCGGTAGAAGCTTAGTCATCCATAAGGGCATCCACGGAGAAGGCAAAGGGAAGGTTAAGCTTTTGAATTGAATAAAAAACCCCTGAGAGGAACTTTGCCTCCCAGGGGATTCTTATATTTGATGTGATAGCGAGAAGTCTTAAATCCAGTCTTCAGACAGGATTTTGCCGCCTGCTACGTCCACAACTACCTGCTTGATCGGTATCTTGCGGGTAGCCTTATCAGAGCCGGATTTTGCAATATGAGTCAAACCCATACAGCAGGGCACCTGCATGATCATAACCGTCAGGGTATTGATCTTTGAATCATCAATCAAAGCTGCTATTTTATCTATATAAATTTCCTGTTCTGAATCCAGCTTTGGACAGGCAATGGCCAGGCTCTTTCCCTTAAGATAATCCTTATGGAAATCTGCCAGTGCAAAAGGCACACAGTCTGCAACTAATAAAATATCTTTCTCCTGAAAATACGGCGCTTCTGGAGAGACCAGATGCAGCTGAATCGGCCACTGCTTCAGTTGAGACTGGCGCGCGCCTGTCTCATCAGCTTGTGAATCGTCATCGCTGAAATCCATTGTTTGTGAACTTGGACATCCTCCACTCATTTTGAATCCTCCTTACTCAAATTCGTTTGCCTATACGGCTAAGATAAACAGTAGAACTTCATATTATAGCTGATTATCATATATTATGTCAAGAGTTGATTATTTTGGGTAGTGGGTCAGTTTCAATCCAATAAATTTAAAATATCTTCAATTTCCCATAATCTCCTTGTTACTCTTGCCTTCATAGCAGGGGTTACCCTTAGGGATTGATGGATACGGCTGAAATTATAATACATAAATGCAATGCTACTGCATGTTCTAAGTTCTCTATCTTCTTACTAAATCCATTAGTAAGCCTTGTGAATCTTCTCATACTCATACGCATAGTTAAGTTTTGCCTCTCAATATAACTTGTTGAGGTAGTCTTTGGATTTCCAGTAATTATGCTTTTCCTTGTTCCAATACAATGACTAGGGCTATATCTGGACGGTGTTTTCTCTTTTTCTTTTTTATTTCCATATAATTTGACTAATTGGCTATAGTCTACATCGCCTCTGAACGCATTATCGACAACATTTAAATACATTGGAAGTCCATCTGTGGTTAATTGTATTCTATTGCTTAACCGATTGGCTAAATCATTCATAAACATAGTAGCAGACTGCATATCACGCTTCCCTACATACCAAGTAGGGATAAGCTTAGTATCTTCGCAAAGAGCCGTCCATGTATATATATCTCCATACCCAAAATGTCCCTTTTTGTCATCAGATACGTTCTTTTCTTTTGCATAGCAGAATGACCAGATTTCATCGCATTGAAATCTTTTACAAGATAAATTTCTGAACACTTTATTCTGATAATCAGAACTAGCCTCTCCTCCATCAGCCAGTAGTTTCAATACTGTGCCTTTAGCTGCACCTGTCATGCGGCTAGCAGCCCTTATCGAATTTCCCTCAACTAAAGCAGAGATTATTTGAACGTGTTTGTCCTTTTTTAACCGATCCGTAATTAGTATTATGCTTGACAGCTCAAGTATAGTTAAGAGGAAAATTAGTTTGTTTTTTGGTATGAAATTTGAGAAAATACACAGGATAAATAAATCGAAATTTTTGTTGACTTTATGAAAAAGAACTGTATATTGCACCTCAGTAGGAATAGCATACTATATATGTACGCAAAAACCTTCCAGTTTAAAAAAATAAATCAATGCTGCAAACCATACATCTTGAAAAAAGATAATAAATGATTATTAGTACAAAAAGATCATTAAAACTTTTTCTTGAAAAACCACGCCCACCTATGGTACAAGTGACGGTTCACGATTCTATTGATATATGCGTAGAAGTAATAGCCAATAACACAAATAATTGTTCTGTAAGTATCAAATACGACACCAATCATTTTAAATTAACAAGTGGGAAAGCTTTAGATGTTTTGAGTGGTAGTTCGTTTTCTAAAAAACTTTCATGGATTTTGAAAGCAATAAAAATTTCAAATAATCATTTACTAACTCAAATAACAGCTCAAGCAAATAATATGGTTCAAATGTCAAGTTTTCAAATTAAAGTGGTATAATAAGGGGATAAAACCATGAAAACAGAAATAAAAGAAGAATTGGATACCTCAGGGTTAGAAAAGGAAATCGTAACGATTCCTTCTGCTAATGGCGATGCTACAACAAATTATAATAGCTTGAATACCCTACTGTCTACTTTACAAAACACCATAACGCTAAGTAGTAGTAAAGTGCAACTCCCTTTTGGTTATTATGCAAATGTTTTAGACCTAGGAAATGATTTAGGTTTAGCTATTTCAACTGATGGTGTTGGAACAAAAATAATAATTGCTCAAATGATGAACAAATACGACACTATTGGAATAGATTGCATTGCAATGAATGTAAACGATATATTATGTGTTGGTGCTAAACCTATTTCTATGGTTGATTATATTGCTGTTCAGAAACAAGATAAAAAATTGTTAAATGATATTGGGAAAGGATTGCTTAAAGGTGCAGAAATTTCAAAAATATCCATTCCTGCCGGAGAAATAGCCCAAGTCGAAGAATTGATAAAAAGCGAAAAAAATGGATATGGATTTGACCTGGTTGGAACTGCTGTAGGTACATTAAATACAAAAAAAATAATTGATGGGCGAAGGATTGAAAAGGGCGATATTCTATTAGGCTTACGTAGTAGCGGTATTCATAGTAATGGATATACTTTGGCTAGAGAAGTTTTATTTAAAAGATATGAAATACATGCATACCTTGATGAATTGGGTCAAACTTTAGGAGAAGAATTAATAACACCTACACACATTTATGTTCCTGAAATTATGGAAATATTAGAATCAGGAATAGATGTAAAAGCACTTGCTCATATAACAAGCGATGGCTTCTTGAATTTAACTAGATCTCAAGCTGAATGTGGTTATGAAATAGAAAACTTGCCTGAACCCCTTCCAATATTCAATTTAATTCAAGAAACTGGCGGCATTCTTGATGAAAGAATGTTTAAAATTTATAATATGGGAATTGGTTTCTGCCTTGTTGTTCCTAAAAGTGATGTGGAAAGTGTTCTTGATATTTATGAGAAGTCTGAAATTGATTGTTATGTATTAGGACATACGACAAAAGATGAAATGAAAACAGTAAGAATTAAGGACAAAAAATTAGAAGGTTGCAAGAAATTAAACGGTATACCTCATGTGTTTAAAACATATTAACATCAAATAATTTTTTAAGGCTTTTCCTCCCATCGAGCTTGAGCAGCTTTTTCGCAATTTCTTTTCGTTTTTTGGCCGTTAGTTTTTCTGCCCTAGCCTTTCCACCCTTCAACCCCCCTGATCTACCAAGAGCAACAGCAGCAGGGTTTTTTTCTAATGGTGTTCCAGTCGCTTTATCAACTATATTTTTAGCTATAACATTAACAACCAAGAGAAAGTAAGAAGGAAAATTTATAAAACTATATTGACTTTATTTTATATTTATATTGTAATAATCTCTTAATATGAGCAGAATTTTAGTAGCGGATGATGATATAAAGTCATGTGAGCTTCTTGAGGATTTTTTTTAAATGAAGGGGCATGATGTAATAATGGCATATAGCGGCATGCAGGCACTTGAAACGGTAATAAGTGAAAAGCCGGATATTGCCCTTCTTGAGATAAGGATGCTGGAAAGGGATGGTATGGAGATTTTGAAGCGCATGAAGGAACCTGCCAGAGATATTGTTATTGTAATGTTAACTGCCTTAAATGATGAAAAAGTTGCTAAGGCGGGTGCGAATAATTATATAACCAAACCTATTAATTATGCTTTACTAGAGACGGAGATTCTCTCTCGTTATATGAAATAACAGGAATAATTTTCTCACTAGACCCAGCTTTATAAAGTAATATGGAAACTCCAAATCGGGAAGAAGCCCATGATGAATGGGTAGCCATTAAAGAAGAAACTCAGGAATGGGTCAAGGAGTTAGCTGATATGCTTTCTGAAAATGGCATTCCATCCCGTTTAACGCTTGCTCCTGGATGCAGTGCAGGAACGTGCGGGTGTAAATTCCATCTTCTGGTTACCAAAGAAAATATTCAGGCCGCACTTGAAAGTATTGATGAATTCTACATGACTGCTCACCCGGAACTCAGGGAATCACAGGAATGGGCAGATCAGGATAGATGCCCTGCCTGCGGCCACCATGTCGGTAAGGATGCAAAGGAATGTTCTGATTGCGGGTTATTGCTTATTATCGATGGCGCATAGCATGCTACATTAAAGTCGTAACACACCCCTCAAGATAGAATATCAAATATCAACGTTGTAGCGTTCCCCCAGGTGTTGTGCCTGTTTTGTCTAGTGTAATTTCCTCGATAGGTTTACCCACTGGTTCGCTGTCTTGTTTTGGCTCTTTCAAAAGATGGGAGTATTTTCCTTTTACCTGTTTCATAAGATCAGGATCTAACTTTGTTTTATACAGGGTTTTCACCCCGGAAAACTGTTCGATGGTTAAGTTATATACTCCCTTAAGATTAGCACCCTGAAGGTGGGCATTCATAAGGTTGGTATTATAAAGTCTGGCATTCTTAAGATTGGCTCCCAAAAGGATTGCGCTCTCAAGATTAGCACTCTGAAGGTTAGCCCTTCCAAGGTTGGTGCCAGAAAGGTTGGTATTCTCAAGATTGGCACTCTCAAAGTTGGTGCCCGAAAGGTTAGCCTTCTCAAGATTGGCATCTTTAAGATCGGCTCCTACAAGGTTGGCCCCGATAAGATCGGCTTCTACAAGGTTGGCATTTTCAAGGTTGGCTTTCGTAAGGTTAGCTTTCGTAAGGTTGGCTTTATCAAGGTAAGCTTGCACCAGGTGGGCCCCCACAAGATTTGCTTCGTGAAGGTTGGCTCCCTGCAGGTTGGCTCCCTGCAGGTTAGCTCCCTGAAGGATAACACTCTCAAGGATGGCTCCTTCAAGATCGGCTTTGCCAAGGTTAGCTCCCTTAAGCTTAGCTCTCCCGAGGTTAGCTCCATGAAGATTTGCCTCCCAAAGCTTGGCATCCAATAGATTAGTTCCCTGCAGGTTAGATCCCTGAAGTATGGCTCCATCAATTTTAGCTCCCTGTAGTACAGATCCCACAAGGTTGGCTCCCTGCAGGTTAGCACTTTCAAGATTAGCATTCAAAAGGTTAGCTTTTTCAAGGTTGGCTCCCTGAAGATCGGCCCTACCAAGGTTGGCTTCCTGAAGGTTTGCTCCCTCGAGGCTTGCATTCTGAAGGTTTGCCCCATGAAGGTTGGAATTTGTAAAGCTGGCTCCTGTAAGAGTGGCGCCTACAAGACTGGCTTTTTCAAGGCTGGATCTATCAAGAATGGTTCCAGAAAGACTGGCGGCCTGAAGGTTGGCTTTAGCAAGATTGGCGCCAACAAGGTTAACTTTCACAAGACTGGCTCTCTCCAGTATGGATTTCTGAAGATTAGCTTCCTCAAGGATAGCTTCTTTGAGGTTGGCTCCCTCAAGGTTGGCTCCCTCAAGATTGGCTCTCTCAATGATGGCTCCAACAAGGTTAACTTTCACAAGACTGGATCCCACAAGCTTGGCCTCCTGTAAGTCTGCTCCCTCAAGATTGGATCCCTCAAGATTGGCTTTTGTAAGATCGGCTTGCCAGAGTCTGGCTTTTGTAAGATCGGCTCCCCCAAGGTTGGCTCCCACAAGATTGGCTTTTGTAAGGTCTGCTCCCTCAAGATTGGCTTCCAAAAGCCTGGCTCCGGGAAGAATAGTTTCTACAAGGATGGCCTTCTCAAGGTTGGCTTTCTGAAGGTTGGCTTCCTGAAGATTAGCTCCCTCAAGATTGGCTTCCCTGAGCCTGGCACCCTCAAGGTTAGCTTCCCGAAGCTCTGCCCCCTCAAGATTGACTCTTTCAAGTTTGGCCATCCCAAGGTCAGCTCCCTCAAGATTAGCTCCCAAAAGTCTGGTTCCCTCAAGATTGGCTTTCCCAAGATAGGCTTCCTTAAAGTTGGTACCCTCAAGGTTAGCTCCATCAAGATTGGCTCCATCAAGATTGGCTTTCCAAAGGTTGGCACCCAGCAGATTGGCTCCCTGCAGCCTGGCTGCTAAAAGAACAGCTTCCTGAAGACCGGCACTCTCCATATTTGCATTCATAAGGTTGGCTTTCGTAAGGTCAGCTTTATGAAGGTGGGCACCCAGCAGATTGGCTCCCTCAAGGTTGGCCATCTGAAGGTTGGCTCCGTCGAGGCTGGCTTTTGTAAGTCCAGCTCCCGCCATATTAGCGCCTGCCAGGTTAGCTTCCACAAGGCGGGCTTCTGTGAGATTAGCCTTTTCAAGACTGACATCCTGAAGGTTTGCATTTGCAAGGTTGGCTTTCCAAAGATTGGCTTTATGAAAGTTTGCTCTCACAAGATTAGCTCCCTCAAGGTTGGCTTCCTCAAGCTTGGCTTTTCTGAGGTTGGCTCCATGAAGATTTGCTCGCCCAAGATTATAACCCCTCAGATTGTTTTTCGGAATCAACTCATTATGCATTGCCGGCAGTCCAATGCTACTGAGGATGTCTTCACTATAGTACGCTAATACCCAGTTGCTTGCACTTTTCAGGCTAACTATGTCAAAAGCGGCTCCCTTAAGGTTAGCACCCTCAATATTGGACTCCTGAAGGTTTGCTCCCTGAAGGTTTGCTCCTTCGAGGTTGGCTTTCCAAAGATTGGCTTTATGAAGGTTGGCAACTTTAAGATTAGCTCCCCCAAGGTTGGCTCCCTCAAGATTGGCTCCCTCAAGGTTAGCCCCCACGAGGTCAGCTTTCAAAAAGTTTGCCCCTTCAAAATCATATCCTTTTAAATCGCTTTCCTTGATTAATTTATTGTGTATTGCCGGCAACCCAAGCCTGTCGAGCGATTCAGCACTATAGTATGCCAGTACCCAATTTCTAGCACTTTTAAGACTATCTACATCAAATGCAGCACCCACGAGATCGGCTCCCTGTAAATTGGCTTCTTCAAAGTCTGCCCCTCTAAGATTGGCTCCCTCAAGATCAGCTCCCCTAAGATCAGCCTTGTGAAAATTGGCGTCCTGAAGATTGGCTCCGCGAAAATTAGCTCCCTCAAGGCCTGCTCCTTCAAAATTAGCATCCTCAAGAATGGCCTCCTGAAGGTCTGCTTTCTGAAGATTGGATCCCTCAAGATTGGCACTCTCAAGCCTGGCTCGCTCAAGATTGGCTTTCGCAAACCTGGCGTCCTGAAGAACAGCTTCCCGAAGATTGGTTCCTCTGAGATTGGCCCCCTCAAAGTTGGCTTTCGTAAGGTTCGCTTTCCAGAGATTGGCTCCCTGAAGGTTGGCTCCCTCAAGATTACTACCTTCAAGATTAGCCATCCCAAGGTTAGCCTCTTCGAGGCGGGCTTCCAAAAAGCCGGTTAGGAAAAGAGTTGCATCCTGAAGGTTAGCTCTATAGAGATTGGCTTTATGAAGGGTGGCCCCCTCAAGGTTGGCGTCCTGAAGGTTGGCTCCCTCAAGGTTGGCTCCCTCAAGCCTGGCGCTATGAAGGTGGGCTCTCCCAAGATTTGCTCCCTCAAGATCAGCTCTCTGTAGGTTTGCCTCCTGAAGGTTAGTTTTCCAAAAGTTGGCTTCCTGAAGACTTACTCCCTCAAGGTCATATCTCTCTAGATTATTTTCCCGGATTAATATGTTGTGCATCGCGGGCAGTCCAAGCTTACTGAGATGCTCGTCATTATAGTACGCCAATACCCAGTTGTTTGCACTTTTAATACTGTTTACGTCAAAAATAGTTCCTTGAAGGTTGGCTCCCTCAAAATTGGCTCCTTCAAGACTGGCTCCTTCAAGATTAGCAACTTCCAGGTTAGACTTTGAAAGGTTGGTTTCCCAGAGGTTGGCTTTCCTGAGGTCGGCTCCAATAAGGTTATATCCTTTAAGATCACTTTTCTGGATTAACTCATTGTGCATTACCGGCAATCCAAGCCTGCTGAGGGCATCACCGCTATAGTATGCAAGTGCCCAGTTACTGGCGCTTTGCAGACTTTCTATATCAAAGAAGGCTCCCTTAAGGTTGGCACCCTGAAGGTTAGCTTCCTGAAGGATTGCTCCTTCGAGGTTAGCGCCTTCAAGGTTGGCTTCCTGAAGATCAGCTTTTTGAAGATTGGCCCCTTCGAGGTTGGCTCTTTTTAAGACGGAGGCAACAAGGTCCGCACCTTCCAGGTGAGCATTTTTCAGGTTTGCCCAGTGAAGGCCCTTATAATCGTCTGCCGGTTTGGTAATTAATTTCTGATTGCTTAAATCCACGCTCAAACCTTTACCTTCATTCGATAAAGGCACAAAATAATAGAGGAGAAATACGCTATATAATATCGCACACAAAAGCAAAAAGACCTTACCCTTGTTTCCTCTTAAATATCTCCAAAAACGATTATTTATACTTTTATACTTTTCTTTGATATCACCATAAAAGCTCCAGAAGTAATAGACTAATGCTACACCCAGAATCGGCATTATCCCAACAATATAAGACAATATAGGGTCGTGTTTTTTGACAAACCAGAGAGAATTAAGGATTAAAACAATAGGCAGCAGCCACCAGAGAGAGAAACTAACAAATGTTTTTTGCACTACTCCTACAATACCCGGTTCAGATTCAGACTCTCTACTTAAATTCAGCATCTTTGGATAAAGACGTCTATGTTTTATTGAATCAAAATCCGTGCGCAGATCCCCAATCAAACCTTTTAACCTTTGCAAATATAATTGAAGATAAATAAAAACAAACATTGCTATTAGCGGGCCTGCGATAAAGAAACCATCCAGGGAGATCTGAAGTTTTATAATTGGTAGGCTGACTTTATTATCAAGAATAATTTGACGGTCAGAAGTGCTGACTATTGTGAGTACCCAATAAGCCAGAAGCCCAATATAAACGTAATATATTTGACGCGCGTTTTTGGATGCCTCGGTAATACTATTTATCAGCCAATCAGGGACCTTTGATTGCTCTCTGCTTTTTTTGCTTGTCATTTCTATAACACTTTTTCTTAAAAATGCTCTGTAAGTGCTTTCTATCGATACTAATTATAAATGAGTGTCTTTGTTTTGCAATATAAATAGTAGGACAGATACCAAATGCCAGAGGCAAGAAGCGTAGAAATGGGCAAAGTTATTTCGTAAAACCAGAATAGCCGTGCTCTCTGATATTGCCAGATACACCACTGAAAGATGAGGCTAGGCCACTTTATGAGGTACTATAACCCATTTTCCTGGCAAAATCCATCAAGCTCCTCTACTAATATACTCGTTTGTTCTAAAATGTGGTTACTGGCCTTTTTCGCTTCCATCGAGGTATTTGTAATAGTTGTGGCAGACATCTTCTGAATCAAGGGCTTCATCAACGTCAAAATCCGGTACGACTTCATCATCAGGCAGAAAACTGGCAAGCTGTAAGAATGCCAACTTAAGGGACCTTATCATTTTTTCGTCTCGCGGCTCTGCCGTGCCGGCATATATCAGCTCAGCTTTTATTGCTTCATTTATTGTGTCCTTATCGTGTGGCAGTAGTGAGTGACATAAGGCGACCCTGAACATTTTTAATTGGTTGTTCTCTCAGAATTCTACCATATTCTTTTACTACCTTCATTGCTTTCTCTATATCCATATCTTCTCCATACTATTATGTTATCAAAATAATCTGGGACGAATTGCTACCTCAACAACAAGGAGCGCCTTCTTCATCCGTTATCGCCTTGTACGGACCATGATATTTTCTTGAATCGTTGTAATAATCGCAAGATTGTTGGAAGAAAGGTTATGACTGGTTCCATTCTGCTAATGAGATTCTACGCTCTAAAATATCTTCAATTTCACGAATCATCATCCTGAGTTGTGGAACGGAATATTCAGAATTTGAGGGAATGGTTAAACGCTGTTTTTTATTGACCATAAATTGATGTCGTGTTCCGGTAAATGGCCCATCAAAGCCAAGTTGATACAATCGTCTAATAAAGTCCCTTCGCTTACAAGGCGTCCATCGACTCACGAATAGGCTCCCTGTTTAGATCGATGCCCGCAATCACGGGTAAGGAATGGCTCAGCTTTAAACCTACAAGAATCCAATCCTCCAAGACAGAACGTAATTCGTCCTGGCAAAGTCTGAGTGTAGGGCTAAACGCAATAACCCCCTTACATGTAGGAATCCGGCCACTAAAAGAGTTTTCTCCCAGCTTGTCGTACTCTGCCATTTCCATGGCCTGTTCAATATATTCGCTCAAAATGTAATTCTTTGTCATGGATATTCCTTATTAATAACTTTGTAGATTTACTTCACCTCAGAATCAACTACAACATTCATTTACTATATTGTTTTATATGGAATCTGTAAAGAGATAATTGTCGGTTTGTTCCCTCTAACCTACCCGACGAATTTTCTCAACAACATGGAACTCCTTCCTCTGAGGGACTGCAACTATACGATGCGGCATTCTCATTATCAGCATTAAGTATAGTAAACTGTCCGGCATACGGGAAATTGTTTAACTTTGCCGCCGTATCTGTACATACCTCGACAGGTTCATTTCTGGGGAACAGATGGCCTTCTTCATCCGTTATCGCCTTGTATGGACCATGATAGATTGCCTTCTGCCCGATGTAAACACAACTCTCTTTCTTTTCAAACTTGTACCCACGCAATGTCACGGAATAGAATGAGTATCCTTCTACCTCTTTCCAGAATACCTTCGACAATGTTTGAAGTCCATAAAAACCGGCCTGTTCAAGGTAGGCCATAAATTCATCTTCGGTCAATGCACCACTGATACACTCACCCCATAACTGCTTGTTAAGTTTAAGATAGGGAGGTGTTTCCTCTTCAGAAACAATATCAGATATCACTATCCTGCCGTGGTCATTAAGTATTCGCCACATCTCATTAAAAACCGCTTTTTTGTCAGGTGATAGATTGATGACACAATTCGACGTAATCAAGTCAACCGTTCTGTCTTCAACCGGAATATCTTCCAGGAATCCTTTTCTAAACTCTACAATATCGTATCCGAGATTCTTTGCCACAAGATGATTATTTTCGTTGGCAACCTTCAGCATCTCATCCGTCATATCAATCCCATAAATTTTCCCCATTGAACCAACTTTTTTGGCAGCAATAAAACAATCAATCCCGGCGCCTGTTCCCAGATCGACCATGGTCTCTCCCTCTGAGACCTTAGCAATAATTGTCGGACTTCCGCATCCATAAAATCTATCCAAAACGTCCTGTGGAATATGGCTTGTATCTTCCTGAGTATTCTGTGTTGGACAGCACAATTCTTCTTGAGGTTCTTCTGCCGCCTTGCCGTAAAATTCACGTACAATACTCCTGGGTTTATCAACATCAAAAGAGAGAACGCAGTTAGAGTGCAAAGTACGAACAGATTTCGGATTTCGGATTTCGGATTGCGGGTATTCAACTCCGAAATCCGAAATCTCCGATCCGCAATTGACAGCGCCTTCACCCATCGATCTTAAGACGGTAGGAGCGTTGAATCCCGTCTTTCTATCCATCATCTTCCTTCGTGCTTCGGCAAGCTCAAATATAACGTTCTTTGTAATCTCCTTATGCAAATCACAATAAGGGTCCAGGGCATGTATGCCGATGTCGGAAGGAAATCTATCAGTCTCCAGCTTGAACCCGTTCTCTGAATAAAAAAATGAATGTTCAATGTCACCGCCTCCGCATATAAATTTTATATGACATTCCTTACATTTCTCCTTATTCTGAAGTGTTGCGTTTCTGAATGCCTTGCTCATATTACTGTTATCCCAGATTTCCCTGAGCGGACTATCAATAATACTTCCGCATTTCAAGCCTTCATAACCGGCAAATGAAGCGGACGGATAAACGTCTCCGTTTGAATATACGCACAAGCTGTCATAACATGCATTCCCCAAATCATACCGTGTACCCCTGTTGCTGTTTGCCCTGAATTTGTATGAGTCATAGTTATCAACTGAAATACCTGATTCGCCCGCAATAGCCTTTACTTTTCTTGTTACCTCAATCACCTTATCAATCGGAGGAATGGAATTATTACCATTATCTGTTATCCGGCCCCTCTTGTGAGCCCACAGAAGATGATGGATCTTTACTCCTAACAGTGCAAGCAACTTTGTAGTTTCCTGTATGTCTTCAATATTGCTGCTTGTAACTACCGTCGTTACCGTTGGAGAATATCCAGCTTCTACAATTTCCTTTATCCCGTCAATGATCAGATCAAAACTGCCTTTGCCTCTTAAAGAATCATTGATCTCCGGCCTTGAACCATCAAGGCTTATCTGAATCTTTAAAAGTTCTTTATTACATTTTTGTAGCCTTTCTAATGTTTCTCCTTTCAGGAGAGTTCCATTCGTGAGGATTATCAACTCAGACTCTTTATTGTTGCAGACATAATCAATAAGTTCAAAAATGTCTTTTCTCATGAAGGGTTCCCCGCCGGTAAAGTAAAAACGCGATGTTCCCAATATCGCGGCTTCATCAATTACCCTTTTAATGGCTTCCGTGGAAAGGCCCTCATCTTCGCTTGGAGATGAATTTACCAGGCAATGTGAACATGTCAGATTGCACGAATTGTTTGTGTGTATCCACAACTCATTGAGTTTGTATGCATGAATAAAGCCTGCACGTCCGGCGTAATCAACCTTCTTTACAGGTTCTGATGTCAGGAATTTAGACCTTATCAAATCCTTTAAAAACGTATGAACCTCCAGCCATGCCTTAGTGTAGTCCATATCAAAATTGTTTGCATAGTTGTGCATCAGACCCTTAACACTTTTGCAATTCTTAATATCGTTCATAATTTGACTACCTCTTTTATCCGTAATAATCCAGTTCGGCATTTCAGGGTCTAAAAACAGGTGGAGTGAATCTTGTACTATATGATAATAATCAGGTGCGTAAAAAACAGATTTTTCGTTTATTTCCATTTTAACTTCTACCTCCAATAAGATTTCTATTCAACCATAGAGATCGTAAAGTAAAGTCTTTCTTTGCCAACCATCCATAAATTAACAGGCCATAAAAAGGAAGATATTCCGGCAGCTTTAGCCAGTGTACTTCCTTCCATACCCATTCGTTATTATTCAATATCATACTGGAAAACAGTTCATGATTCATGAAATAATAGAAGACGATCGTACCGGTCAGGATAAGCCATGCCCGGTTTTTATTGAAACAGAGAAAGGGAACTATCCACGTAAGATACCAGGGATGTAATGTTGGGGCTAGTATTAAAAAAACCCCGATAGATAAAAAAGCAAGCCTTACAATAGATTCATTTCTATTAATGCCCTGTTCAACAAAATGTGTATTTAAATGTTTTTTATATAACAACAAAAGTACCGAGCCAAAAATTATAATCGTTATTATCTTTGATACCAGAGGAGAACCTATAGATAAACAGAAAATCAGAAAATGAGCAGAGTCATTAAAATGGTATTGGGTCCCAAAGTGAAAGAGAGTGGAAAACAGGCCCTTGCCGGCGCCAACATACGGTAAATACAATACGGTAATAACTGAAAGTAATGCTATAACATATTTAAGCCTTTTGCCCCGAATCAGTGTCGAGACTATAAAGGGGGAAATAATAATGAATACAAATTTTGACATTGCTGCCAGGCCAATGGAAACGGCAGAGTGCAGATTCTTTCTAATTGCACAGAGGTACAATGCAAGTATAGCAAGGAATATATGCAAAGAATCACCATGGCCCCTTGCCGCAAAACTTATAAGGATCAACGGGCTCCACGCATATATCAATACATTAACAGAACTTTTTCCCATTACGTCCAAAAACCTCAATAATAAAAATATCGAAAGTACATCAAAAAGCAAAAAGATAGACTTCATTGATATGAAGGAATGTGAGACATAATCTGCTGTTGCAAAAACCATTAGCATGAGCGGCGGATAGATTGTAGACAGATGTTTATGATTAATACCGGAAAAGAACTTGTCCCTGAGATGTTCCAGGCCGGAAGATTCCGGTGGATGGGAGTAAGGATTAATCCCGTTTAATTGTAATTTTCCTTCCCATAAATAACGATACATATCATCTGACGGAGTCATTGGTAACAGCGTAAAGCGAAATATCAGCGAAAAAATTATAATGACCCAGAGAATCTCTCTTGAACTATTGTCATCCTGTTCAGGAATCTCTCCATCCCTTGAAACATAAAATACAGCAAAGATATACGTAATAAAGGAGGCTGTATATAAAAAAGCAAAACAGGGTATATTCTTTTCTATATCTCCAATGAAAGCAATTGCAACGCACAGGATTTCGATAACAATTCCCGTGATTATTATGGTATATAGTCTTCTGTTCATGAAGCACCTGATAAGATTAACAGGATTCCCCTCGGAAAAGGGGCAAATCCTTTCTTTCGAAAGGAGTCCAGATTATTTTCAATGAAATACTTCCGTTTCAGGATGGTAATCTGCCCAGACAAACCAGTAAACGGACAGAAATTTAACGCGCCGAAGCGCTTTACCCTTCATGCTTCCTTTTATTCCAATCCCATTTTCCAGATCCCACGTAGTGTTTGTTATGCTGTCTGTCGCAAAATCCATATACTTCTCAAAGACAATTACATGTTCGCCAACCTTCCTGTCATATACCATAATACTGCCGGTCTCGTTATTTCTATAAACAAGCAGGTCCAAGCCCTGAAATTTATCAGTAACTATTTTCGTATCGTTAAACAAGCTGAAAGGGTAAACCTTGTGTTTACCATTTACTTCTATTCCAATAACGTTCGTCTTAATACTTAACCTTTTATCTATGTTCCCGGCTGGAAATATGCCGGTTTCATCTTTTCTGTGATAGTCTGCGTAAGCATCATAGCCAATTGTCCTTGCACCATGATGAGACAATACCAGGGTATCAGGATGTAGTTTTTTCCACGCACCCCATGATGTCTTTTGACTTCCCGGGATATTATTTAATTTCCTTCCCGTTAATTCTCCATCTATCGCCTCGCCATAAACAATTGGCCAGAGAGATTCGGTTTCATAATCAAACATCACCAGTGTATTTTTAAGCAATTTCCCGGAAACTCCGAATGTATATTCTTCACCATCAATTTCTCTGTTATACACAACCGCAAGATTCGCGAGCGGGCACCAGGTAACGGCAAAAGCATTATCGCCGATCTTATCATTTACTATTTCGTGATGATTCAGGAGATATACAGAATAGGCACGGGTCTCACCATTAATAATTATGCCTACAACGGGTTCATCGTCATCAAGCCCTGCTTCATCTGCAGGAACAAATTCAGGATTCTTTATAGCAGGAATAGCATCACGGGAAAGTACATATTTTATTTCGTCCTTTCCATATATATCTGCAAGACTTATCTGTCCCAAATTAATCACAGAAATGCCCAAGGTGACTATTAAAAATCCAATATTGATAAAAAGGGGACACATCCCATTTGTCTTTGTATAAAGTAGATATTTAATAATATTTTTTCTCATAAATAGTGGGACGGCATTTTGAAAATAAGTGGATAGTAGATAAATGGGATGTGTCCCCTTTTTATGATCAGCATTTTATTTTCTCACTAAACTTCTGAAAAAGAGAAAGCGTACCGACGTAAAGAAATCCGATTGCATACATCAATAGAAAAGGCCCGAATACAAACTTCTTATTGCTCGTATACTGCATAAATCCTATAAAACAATATGCACTTAAGAGTATTTCACTGACAAAGAATACCTGCAATGGCAATGAATAATTTTTTACCAGTATGTTCCTGCCTCGCTTGACCACACCATACTTAGGCGTCCTGATAAAATCACTCTTGATATTCAACAATGCTTCAAGCACTGCCTTTGTATTATTAATGGCAACCCCACACCCAATAACCATAAGTACCGGTATAAACAGGCATCTTTTCTGCCAATCCTTATAACCCTTCTTCTGCGCGACTATATAAAGAAATGTAGGCGCAAATGCCCCCATAAATATTAAAAACATAAAGATTGTCATTGTTAGAGAAACTGGTATGCTGCTTATTTGCGGCTTTAACAAGATTATGAGAGGAAAGGATAACAAGGCGAGTATAATCATCATTGGGTGAACCATATACTGGTTCAGGTGAATAAATGCCTCTACCTTTTTTATCAAGCTGTCATTCGTCTTGAATATTTGAGGTAAAAGTTTTTTGGCGGTCTGAATCGAACCCTTTGCCCATCTATGCTGTTGAGATTTATAGGCGTTTATGTCTACCGGCAGTTCCGATGGCGCGACAACATCAAACAGGTATTTAGTATTCCATCCTTTTAATTGAGCGCGGTATGACAGATCCAGATCTTCAGTCAAGGTATCAAAGTTCCATCCTCCCGCATCAATAATTGCCTCCTTTCTCCATACTCCGGCAGTACCATTAAAATTCATATATAATCCATTCCATGCCCTGGCGCCCTGCTCGATAATAAAGTGTCCGTCCATTCCAATACTCTGTGCTATTGTTAGAAGAGAGTAATTTCGATTTATATGCCCCCAGCGTGTTTGAACAATGGCAACCTTTGGCCTTTCATAAAAGAAGGGAATGGTTTGATAGAGAAAATCTTTATCCGGTACAAAATCGGCATCAAAGATTGCCAGAAACTCACCTTCAGCTTTTTTCAAGCCCAGGTTCAATGCACCGGCCTTAAACCCATCTCTATCTTTTCTGACAATATGCTTTATGTTGAATCCCATCTCACTGTATTTATTAACCAGATCAGATACCATGTTCTTTGTTTCATCATTAGAATCGTCCAGTACCTGTATTTCATGAAGTTCCTTCGGGTAATCAATATTTACAACTGCTTTTATTAAACGTTCTACCACATGTCTTTCGTTATAAATCGGTAATTGTGTAGTAACTTTTGGCAGCCTGTCTTTGCCGTGATTTGACCAAAACAGTTTGAGGAATTCCTGATTTGTTGATGTTTCTTTTTTGTTTTTCCTCAGGAAGAGAAAAATCATGTAATAGTTGTTCATGCCATAAAGAAACAGCCATAAAGCCGCCGGGCAATAGAAAATTAGGATTATTATTAAAAACATTTTATCCATATAAGTTAGTCAGTAGGGGTTTAAGATTTTAAACCCCTACTAATCTTAAGATTATCAGAAACGCCCTATTACGCAAATCTGACTAATATCCAGTAAGCACCACCACTGAATACAGCGGCGACAGGCAGGGTTATAAACCATGATAATATTATCTCCAGCATAATGCCGGTGTTTATGCGCTTCGAGGCCAGACCAATGCCAAAAATAGACCCCACTGATACGTGTGTCGTAGAAACAGGCACACCAAACCTGCTTGCAAATATAACAAGGAAACCAGTCACAAGATTTGCCGTCAAACCCTGGCCGTGGTTTAGTTTTGTGATTTTGTTACTCATTGTTTCTGCTACTTTTCTGGCATTCAGAAGTCCGCCTACGGCCATACCAACTGCCACAGCCGTCATACCCCAATGTATGGACAATCCCTTAATCAAGAGTAATAAGGCTACAATCTTTGGAGTATCATTTAGACCGCGGGCAAAACTTACAACTCCTGCAGAACAAAAATGAAAATAATCCAGCAATTTTTGACAATTCATACCCCAAAAATACCCCTTATACATTTCTATGCAATTTTCACTTTTGTCAATTGTTGCTTCAATAGGACTGCCACACTTTACCATAAGTGCAGAAGCTGATTGCATAGATGGTACCAGCCTTTTCTGATCACCAACACAAAGACACCATTCCTTGGTTATACCCGAGCGAATACGCATGTTTCTGAATATAATGTACAGGATACTTCCAAAGGCAACTGCAATAACAGGTGCAATCAAAAGCGGAAGGAAAAAGGAATTACCCAAAACGGCAAAGTTAACCTGAGTACCTACGGCTATAAAACCGGCTCCCACCAGGGCGCCTGTCAAACTATGTGTTGTTGATATGGGGAAACCCGTAACCGTTGCAATAATGACCGTAATAGCAGAACCAATCGCCACTGCAGTAAGAAATTCAGGGGCGATTGAAACTGCGTCCGGGACCAGCCCTTTCCCGGAAAATGTCTTTACAAGCGCATGTGCAAAAAAAATAGAGCTTACTGAACCCGCAAATGTTGTAACTGTTGCCAGCCAGATTGCACTTTTATAATTGGTGGTCTTACTGCCAAAGAGTGTAGCCACTCCTTTGAAGTTGTCATTCGCGCCATTTGAATACGCAAGAAAACACGTAGCCAGAAAAAGAATTACTAAGATTACCATCAGAAATCAACTTCCACATTCAGGGAATCCAAGAATTTATTAAATGCAGCAAAGAGTTCCATCACGCCAAGGGCTTCAACTATTTCCGGTTCGGTAGCCCCTGTTTTCTTTAATACTTCAAATTCTTCATCCGTTATCCCGTTTGGGTCTTTATTTGCCTTTCTGGCAAAAGTAATAAGCCCTCGCTCCTTCTCAGTAAAATCAGATTTCTCAATATCAGTTTCAATTACTTCAATTTCTTTCTCTGTTACTCCAATTGATTTGAGTGCGGTGGTATGAGCGGCTACACAATACGAGCAACTATTGTCCTTTGAAACCAGAACGGCAATAGCCTCTTTAGTTTTCCTGCTCAACTTTCCCTGCATCATCAAAGCCTTAACCTTGTCCCAGTTAGCCTTCAATAACGGAGGGAAATGGGAATATGTTTTAAACAGATTTGGAACCATTCCAAAAGCACCTTCAATCTCTGTAAAAATCTCTTGAACGTCTTCAGATACCTCATTTTTTTCTACAACCGAAATCCTTGACATTAATCAACTCCTTCCTTTAGGCACTTCAAACTTCTTGCCCGACTAGTATTTTGGTGGGTAGTTCACTTTAGGTACTTTTGCTATACGGTCAATTCATATCACTACCCGGACCGTTCCGTACACGGTTTTTCTCCGGGTCCCGGTAATATAGCCTTATCTCCACCAACCATTTCACAACTGATCAGGGTTTTTACATCTGGATACGGATAAATTGTTTGTGCATTATTTTGCTGCAAACCGCCGGTATCGGCAGTTGGGCCATATGTGCTGTAAATATCGCGACCCAGCATTCTCAGCAACATTGTCTGCTGGCCTCGATGATGTGCCGTATGGGCAATTCTCCTGGTAACGATCCATGCCCGTGACTTATTAAATTCGAAAAACTTGACTTCTTCTGCCCACCAGTCATTGTCCTTCTCTTTTAAGGCTTCGACTCTTTTTCCTGAATCCTCAGCATAACGCTTAATAAACTCCAGGCGAGTTTCTTTCTCCGGTAAAGGTGGAGCACCGACATCAACACCCAGCATGCCTGTAAACCATTTATTTTCACCCATACATTGATGAATCATCTGCTCAAGTGCGTTCCTCCCGCGCTTATCAGTGGGATGAGGACGTGCAGAAAGGTCTTCGTCTTTGAAAGTACTCCATGTACTTAATACCTTAATTCTCTCCGTCTCGTATGTGTCTATCAAGAATTGATAATCCATTAAAATCCCCTTTCCTGATTAATTGCCACATCGCTGTTTGCCTATTACTCTTCTTTCAAAAGAGTATCTATGAGTTTTTCTACGACATCCGGATTAAAACTTCCGAAATGTTGAAAGCGAATATTTCCATTCTTATCAATAATCGCCATCTCAGGTGTTCCACGGGTATTATATCGAATCATTGTCTCCGGCAATCTCTGGCCTGAAACCTGATTATCAACTCCAACGGGATAGGTTATCTTCTTTTCCTTAACATATTGTCGTAGTATTTTTGGAGTTTGTTGAGAGTGACCTTCAAAGACCGTGTGAATGGCAACGAATTGAATATCTGTTCGACTACTGTATTTCTGTGACCATTTCTTCATAAGAGGCCCGGAAAATTTATTACATCCGGGACACCACAACTGGAAAAAATCTATTATGACTACCTTCCCGCGCATATCGGAAAGCGTAAACCCTTCACTGTTTATCCACTCGGAAATTGCCCACTCAGGAGCGATGCTTTCAGAAGATTCGGCTTCGGCTTTTATGGACAAAAGGAAAACCCCCAGTAATAATAAGCCTGCAACAAAAAGACTCTTTGGCCTCAAATAATACCTCATAATACTCTCACTTTGTTTTAATCTCTATCTTTATTAGTTTTTGTTCAATCTGTCCCGCAATCTTTTACCAAGTGACTTCGCCTTATTTATAACCTCCGGCTGCTTGTCCAGACAGGGGATAATTTCAGGTGAAATCTTTGAATCCTGACCGAAAAATCTTTTTACACCGCTTACACTGCAAACCTCACCATAACCGCACGAAAAGCAGGGCACAGCGCCCTGCGCCTCAACGGTACCCACACATTCAATCTCGTTATAGTCAAAGAAGCCCTTAATATCCTCACCCGCTATCTCATACATTTTTCTGTCTCTTCCCGGCATCTCCCACTCTCCTCCTCCGCCTACTGAAGCGATTGCGCCTATTTTCCTGGAAAGCCTCATTCCACCCAGTCCATCCTTATCATGCCGGAAACAGTAAAATCTCTCAAGAAATGCGTGCGTGAGGGCGTTAAGCCTTCCAAAATAATTAGGAGCACCAACTACTATAGCGTCAGCCTCCAGCACCTTGTGCATCAAGGGAATATAATCATCCCTGACCTTACAGACATTATCCTCAACACAACCCAGACAGCATATACAACCGTTTATCGTCATGTCATGCAGGGATATTAACTCGGTTTCTAAACTGGTTGCATCCAGAATAGCCTTTACCAATTCTTCTGTAGTGTGGCTTTTCCTCGGACTTCCGCTAATGCCAAGCACTTTCATCTGATCATTCTCCCCATAAACTGTTTGAAAATTTCCTGCATTGATTTTAAGTGTTTTTCGCGCTTATATCAATATCCAATCCATGGATGTGTCACGCCAGATAATTGAGAAATCCTGTCAATTATGGCAAGCTGACATACAGGGCAGTATCGGTCGTCTTCCGGATTGCGGTGATTATTCATATAGCAATTGTTTGACGGTATTATAAATCTCCCTTTATCCAAACCATTAACAGCCTCTATTCTTTTGATCCTTCTATTTGGCAGGAACCCCTGTCCTATCAACCCGTTCCATTTNAGATTATTTGCACCCCGGTCCTCAAGATTTGTGGCAGTAAAGTTACTCGCCCTGGGATGTGAATATTCGTCAGCAAGTACGGCAAATGCATGACCAATCTCATGCAGGATAGAATCTTCTCCAACAAAGGAAAAATTACCCTGATTAGTATGGATAGTTGCGCCGTTACAACTGCACTGTATCACCTCTTCCACGCCAAACTTAAGAAAGGTCAGGTTGAAAGAGCCTCTTCCTTCTGATACGGGCAATCCACCGTTTATCGGGCTGCCGCTATAATCATAAGCCCTGGTGGAACTTGTATTATTGTTTGTCATATCCTCACGAAATTCATCTTCAATACGAAAATAAAAAAACTGCTTATAGCGGTCAAAGGGAGATGTGTTAAATATCATACGGGTAATCTCAGAAAGCGAACGCGTCGTACGATTAGTAACTAATACACCTATTTTATCGTGTACGGATGTATCAAACTCAACCACCGCTCCATCCTGACTGAAAAAATTACCGGGATATTTAAAAGAGTATCTTCCGTCGTTTTGAGCCAATACCTGCTCAAAAGGCAGGATAATTAAAAACATTGCTATAAAAAGATTCTTAAACCTTTTTATGCCTAATCCTGTAAATCTATTCATTTCTCTATACCAGACACCGATTCAATCACCTTGACCCGAAAACTTTCACTGATAAACCGGCTCTTATTTATCGCTAATCAATCAATAATTTCTCCAGAATCTCTTTGCCTGGTGGTCTGTTTTCTTTGTACACTATCACCCCGCTCCTATCCAGGATAACGTTTAAGGGTATACCTACAACCTTATATAACCTGGCTGCAGCGGCATTGGAATCAAGGGCAACAGGATAATTAATCTGTTGTTTCTCAACGAAAGACTTGACCTTTTTTTCACTTTCCTGAATGTCAATATTCAATATATTAAGACCATCATCCTTAAACTCATTGTAATATTCCTTAAGGATCGGTATTTCATGTCTGCATGCCGGACACCATGTAGCACCAAATACCAGTAACGTAACCTTGTCTTTGGCAAAAGATTCCAGCTCTAATTCCTTACCATCAACAGTCATCAGTTTAAATGGAGCCGCCTTCTCTCCCACATTAACGCCAGTATTAACCTCAGCAAAAATTATGTTCTCATTTGTGTTGGTCAATGTTAAAAAGGGCAATACAAATACACTTAATGACAAGATTAAAACCATTTTCGCAACAATACCCATTTTAAACCTCCGTTTCTTTATTTATCTTAGACAATTTCAGCACGTCCTCAGAACGTTATTGATAATTACAACTATCAGGCACTACCTTCAATCCTTTTAAAAGTTTCAAAGCGATACCTAATTTTTTTGCCCTCTTTTCATTATCATACGCAACACTTTCTATTTCGTCAGCCCTCATAATTACTCCTCTTCCAATTACCCTGACAATTTTGCCAGGCAGTCTAGTAGATGTGCAGGCACTTCCAACTATTTCAAACGTGATCTGTTTCCCGGGGGCAAATAGATCAACATCATCTGTTTTCACTTCACAATAAGCGCCACTGTAACTGATATTATTTGATACCGTTTCGTGGTTAAGTATTATTATTTTATGCGAGAATTCTAATCTTGTATTAACTCGCCTATCAATTCCTCTATAAAAATATTTCATATCTTGTTCTTCAGAATATTTTAATTTCTTGTGACAGTACTTGTAAAAGCAGCTACGCTTTTATTACAAGCGAATTATACGAGGACTTCAGGGATGTACTACTTTTGTACCATTCAGGAATTATTACCCCACAGAATAATTCACCAAAAGTTACTCCTGGAAAACCCTTCCCCGAAGTCCTCATGTGCGAAACGCCGGTTTACCCTTCGTACTTCTATTCTAGCTTTTTGATGCAGTAAATCCTGCCTTCTCAACTGCCCTTATAAGTTCATCAGCTTTCGCCTTGCCTCCTTCAACTTTTACAACCGCCTTGCCTTTTTTACAGTCTGCCGAAGCATCCTTAACACCATCGACTTTCAAAAGATGCGATTTTACAACATCTTCACATCCACCGCACGTCATACCCTCAACATTTAATACAACCTCTTCTCCATCCTCATGTCCTGCATAAACTAACCCGGAACATACGTTCATTGCTATTATAAAGACAACAGACATTATAGAAAGATAACCAATACTCAAATATTTATATTTATTCGTAAACATATTTGCCTCCTTAATTACCAAAGTTTAAACACCTATATAAATAACTAAACCCACAAATGTGCCTCTCCTGCTTTTATTATTTACAAGAAAACCTTCTATAAGCAAAATCTTTGCTTTCGTCAAAGGATTACTCCTTTCATTTTAGCATTACATAATCTTCGCCGTCCTTAATGTACCAGTCTTGATAACCTTTAGATGTATATATTGTAGCTAACATTTCATTATTTCTGTTCATTCAATCCCCAATTATAATCAAGATACTTCACGGCAACTTTATTGTTACTGACAAATTCCGCATCATCCGCATTTAAATATCCTGCAACATAGTCTGCTATTCTTTCTTCCTTCTTAACAAAATCACCTCCATACCACTTAAATATGTGAGAGAGATATAAGACCTTATTTTCCTTATCCAGATAATTTCTGCTCTTGTCATTAATAAATGACACGGCTTGTGCTTCAAGCTGTTCTTCCAGTTTTTCGGCACTGTATACTTCTGTTATTAATTTTGGACAGCTTATAGATGCACAATTAATAGCAAAATGTATCCTTGGTTCTTGAAATGTTTCCCTCAGCTTTTCATTTTCAAGTACCTGCAAGGTAATTTCACCGCGCTTTGTCTTGAATTTCTTTCGCTTGAAAAAACTGTGAGGAATCCAGCCTACCTTCAGAACACTCTTTATCGGATGCTCTTCCAGGACTCCCTTAATAACAAATGCGTTATACGCATTTATCCAGAAAGCCATTCGATGCTTGTCCGACGGTAGACTGCGAGGATCTGTATTAGAAAGATATTCAATATATTTCTTAAATCCTTCATTTTTCTTCAACTCCTTATAATCAACCAATCCATCCTCGGAAACATAACGGTCTAAGACGCTATTAAAAATTGATTCCGGACCAACCTTTTCAGATGCAGAAACGTTAGCCGCCAGACCATGAACTATTGCCAAAACCAATATCACCATAACCGATTTCATTTTATCTTCCTCTCCGGTTCTTCAGAATCAATTATACAGAGGATATTTCCGTGAAAAATATTCCTTAATGCGCTGTCTATCAAAACCATTTTATCAGTTGTTTAGTAACCTTGGGAATCCATCCGGAGAATATCTTTTCAGCGTAGTACAGGTTCGTTGTCCTTCGTACTGCCTGAGACAATGTTGGATAGACATGTATAGTACCCGTAATACTGCCAACCCCGAGGTTGTTCTGCATCGCCAAGGCAAATTCATGTAAAAGTTCTCCACCTTGTGGAGCAAGGACATGGGCACCTAATATTTTACCCTTCTTTGTGCACACAATTTTAATGATTCCCTTGGCTTCCCCCTCGATAACGGCTCTGTCCAAATCTTTCACATCAAATCTGTAAACTCTTACTTTTTTGTGTTTCTGCCTTGCTTCTTCCTCTGTTAATCCCACACGCCCCAGTTCAGGGTCAGTATAGGTAACCCAGGGAACCACTCGATAAACAGCCTTTCTTTTCACAAAAGGTATTAAGGCATTAGCAACCACAAGGCCTGCCTGATATTCAGCAATATGAGTAAACAGATACGGACCCGTTACGTCTCCACACGCCCATATATTCCTAGCAGTAGTCCGCATGGAACTATTTACAACTACAGACCGGTGCTCCACCCTTACCCCTGCAGCATCAAGGTCCAGTCCCTCCAGATTCGGTGCGCGCCCGATAGCCAGCATGAACTCATCGGCTTGAAATGTTTTCTCCTGTCCGCTGCATTCGGCTACCACTACTTTCTGGTTATCCTCTTCTTTAACTTGGAGTACACTAAGACATGTATGAATCTCGATTCCCTCCTCCTTGAGTATAGATTCGAGAGTGTCTGATACCTCCTTATCCTCACGCGGTAAAACCTGTCCCATCTTTTCTATAACTATAACCTTCACACCAAACCTTGCGAACACCTGCGCAAACTCAAGCCCTATTGGACCTGCTCCCAGAATAATTATTGATTTGGGCAGATAATCCAGTTCCAGAGCGCTTTCACTGGTAAGATATTTAATATTTTCAAGACCCTTGATAGGAATGGCAACTGCTCTCGATCCCGTTGCAATGACAAACTTCTTGCTCGTAATCGTGTGATCTCCAACCTTAAAAGTATGCCGGTCAATAAACTTGCCGTCACCAAAAAAAACTTTTACCCCCATATCTTTAAATCTCTGCGGATCATCATTCACACCGATCTTTGATACCACCTTTCTCATATGTGCCATGACGTTACCAAAATCAAAGGAGACATTAGCATCATTCAGGCCGTACTCTTTAGACCTTTTAATGATGGAGGCGACCTTTGCAGACTGAATCAATGCCTTTGTAGGAACACATCCAAAATAAAGGCAATCTCCTCCAAGCTTCTCTTTCTCAACTAAGGCCACTCTGGCCCCAAGCTGAACCGCTCCACTTGCAACGTTCAGGCCTCCAGCCCCACCACCGATTACTGTAAGGTCATAATCTTTCATGCTATATCTGCCCTCTCCTGTTGTGTTGTCTCGATTTATTTACATCTGGTAGCCGTAACCTTCAGGTTGCGTATATATCGCAGGCTGAAGCCTGCGGCTACTTTTTAAATTTCTTATAAATAGTTGGTACCAGGGAAATTAATATCAACAGTGCGCTCGCAATAATCAAATTGGTCATTGCCTTTTGTCCGCTCCCTGTTACACCACTGAGAAGCGCATCTGCAAAATAGGTATATATGAAAGTGCCCGGCAACATGCCAAGGACTGAGCCCAGCAGATAATCACGATACTTAATCCTGGAAAGGCCGGAGCCAAAGTTAAGCCCGACAAAAGGAACAAGAGGGATTAACCTGAGTGTGAATATAAACCGGAAACCATTATCAGCAACTTTCTCATCAAAGGACTCTATCCTTCCCTTCATAAGCTTTGCCACAAAATCACGCCCGAAGTACCTTGCCATCAGGAACGCCAGGGTAGCGCCGAGATTTGATGCCAGTATGTTATAAGCGGAACCCCATACCACTCCAAATATTGCACCGCCGCACAAGGTTAAGATCGACCCGGGAAATGCAAACGCACATCCCACTCCATAAATAATAATGAAGCCAACCGGGCCCCACCAATGTTCCCTGAATTGAGCAAGAAGATACAGGAGCTCTTCTTTCTGAGTATATTGTGACAGGGGTGTATACCTGAATGCAAAGAACGCACCTGCAACAATAATAATCAGAGTGACAAACTTTATTATTGCTTTTTTATTCGTCATAATGGCGCCCTCAAGCTTTCTTTAATATTTTTATCATCTCATCACTATGTAATCTTGAGACCATAACATATTGATTGTCTGCCTCTTCCCACCCCACGATTTGGCAATGGTCACAATACCCGTTGCCCTCATAATAAACGACTTTCCCGCCTATGGCCATTTCCTCCATTCCCGAAAAATCAATGTTGTTCCCGTCTCCAGATATGGAATCAGGAGCACAAATTATCATTAATGAAACAGGAGCATTGTCATGCATATAAAAAACCTGTGATACCTTCACGCCATCAACTTCAGATAATGACACGCCAATTAATGTCACATCATCTTTAACACCGGGCAAGACTACGCTTGAATTGGTATGTTCCTGCAGGTATTTTACAATTGTGTCAGGGTCCTGTGAACGTAAGTCCAGGTCGAGTTGCTGCATTAAATAGTTGTGATATTTTAATTCTGCCAGATAAAGTACATCGTCCTTCTTCAAATTCCCCGGTATCACAAAAAAATAGAAGATCATAATTACTGCTGCTGCCGCAATCCCCGCAACCGGAATCAGGCGCCTTCCTGACATTAAATTTTGCACAAATATGGTAAAGAAATTTGCCCTTTTTTCGGTACTATTCAATATATTCTCTACAAGATATTTAGGAGCCTTAACCGCACAAACCGTTTCTCTCACTCTGTTTTGAAGCAGCCGTTCCTTCTCCAACCTCTGGCCGCACTCACAACACATATCTAAATGTGCCAACACCTCAATGTTCTTCTCCACATCGAGTTCGTCATCAAGAAAGGCGTAAAAGTATTTTCTAACGTCGTTACAATTCATTTCTCACTCTCTTTTCCTTTTCCTTCTAGTCCTTTATCTCTCTTTTCGTGTAAATTCGTGAAATTCGTGTCTAATTTTTTTACTCACTTTCGTAGCCATATTTTTTTGCATAGTCGGCCAATTTTTCCTTTAACATCTTTCGTCCCCTGTATATCCTTGACATTACTGTACCGACAGGACAATCAACCATCTTTGAAATCTCCTTGTAAGAAAAACCCTCAACCGTGGAGAGCAGGATTACCATTCGAAAATCATCAGGTAATCCTTCCAGGGCTTTTTTTACATCGTCGTCCAGCAATTTATTAAATTCTGCTTCATTTTCTGTAATCGGTGACATTTGAGCTTCCTCTTCTAATGAACCGTAAAAGGATTCGACACTATCGAAATCAACCAGAGATGGTTCCCGTTTGTCTTTACGGTATTTATTAATAAAGGTATTCATTAATATCTTAAATAACCACGCCTTTACATTATCGATCTCTTTATCGCTCTTTAGAAATTTGAACGCCTTCAAGAAAGTCTCTTGAACCAGGTCATCTGCATTGGTTTCATTTTTAGTAAGATACACCGCAGATCTGTATAAGGCATCAATATGAACGAGTAAATTATGTTTTCGACTCACGTTTTATCATTCCAGAAAATTGCATGTAATGTTGACGCTCCTGCATTAATGAATCCCATTGTCTCAAATCATTTGAAGTGGATGCGCTTACAAAATCGTATAAATGCGTTGACAGCATAACAGAACGGTCATTGACATTTATACACACTTTATCATGTTTTTCATCAAAATATTTTAATGAACCACATGTAATCGGCAATAGTCCGTCTTTTCTGAACAAACATATCGCATCGCCCGCCTTTAATCTGCTAAGATCTTTATTCCCAGACATTTCAAACTCCTTTTCTGAAAATATACTCTTGTCTTCTACTATTAATGACATATAGCCAACGGNATTTATTCCCATAAAATAACCAAACTATTAAAAAAAGCAGGCTTTTCTCTCCGTCTACCCGGTCTCTGCGCCTCTTGCCTCTATCCTCAGCGTTTATATGCGTCATATTTTTTTTTCGTGATTTTTCGTGNCTTTCGTGGTTAAATCTACCAGTTTTACCACATTCTAAATATCTTCAAAAAGATAGTCTTACTTGTTTATACGAGTAAGATTTTTCATATACATTTATAATAGCAGGCGCGTCCCCAGAATATTTAAATAAAAGTTTTAAATAGAAAAA
>JAANXD010000101.1 GCA_018263435.1 Candidatus Scalindua arabica
CGAGTAAAGAAGCTCGAAATAAAATAACCATGGCAGATAAAGTTTCAATGTGGAAGACCACACTTTTATTTATACTTTAAGAGTATTTTCTTTAAAAGAAGAACCCGAACAGGTATATTAGAAAAACCAACAATCAGTGATATTCTCTTCATTTATTTTATAAAATATGGATTTGATTTACCTTGATTATAATTGTTTTCAAAGATGATTTGATGATCCTAACCAAATAAAGATCCAATTTGAAGCTTTAGCTTGTGAAGAAATTCTTAAAAAAGCAGAAAGAAAAGAGATTAGCCTAGTTTGGTCATTCATGCATGAAGATGAAAATATCCTCTGTCCTTTTGTTGAGCGCAAACTATCAGTTATCCATCTTTCTACTTTATGTAAGAAGAGAATAGGGCCAGAGGATAAAATTTTTATTTGGTCTAAAGAATTTCAACAAAAAGCAAATTTATCATCGAAAGATGCAATACATATAGCCTGTGCAGATTATGTTGGATGTAGAAATTTTATCACCTGTGATGAGGTACTTTTGAAACGTTCTAAACGGTTAAATCTTGATATAGAAATAATGAATCCGGTAGATTACATTAGGGAGGTTGTGAAATAATGAAAACCAAAATAATAAATGATACAGAAATTAGATTGAAAGGAATTGAAATATTATATAAATCTCTTGGAACAACGGCAGCTTTAAGATTTCTAACACTTCTTCATCGTGAGCCTACTAATTACGTTAAAATTTCCAAACGCCTTTATAAAGACCAAACTGTAGATGAAATATTTAAAAGAGCCAAGAAACATTGGAAAAATAAATAATACTTCAAACCACAGATAACTAATCGCTGAAGCTAACCCCTTCATCTCGTGCGCTTTTCATGTTTTTAGATTCTTTGTTTATTTTATTCATTACTACATTCTTTCTGCCAAGCGGGTTAGCTTACTTCAGTCGTTAGCCACGTCAGTTTATGACTCTTAGTTTCTTTTTCCCCTCTACAATCATTGCAGCTTCAATACCCAGCTCCATCGCTCTGTCCATAAAGATGTAACGAAAAAGCCCGTTTCTTCCACTGGCAAGAATATTTTCTTTACTATCTAAAAATGAAGCCAGCACCTTAAGATGGTATTTATAATCCAGTTGGTATATGGGGTAGGCATGTTTCTCTCTTGTGTAGAAATAATCTATCACATTGTCCTTAATATCGATGCCTAATTTAAGAAGGTCATTAATACACCTTTTAAATAATAAATCATCCGGCATATTCCACACCTCATCATTATAAGAACATGGAATTTCCAATATTAGAGAAGTTTTACCATCAGGGGCATTATATGGACTCCTTTTTCCGGGTTCCTGTATCCTCGTCATGATATATTTCCTGTCCGGTATGTATGTCCACGTGTTCTTGCCTATCTCCGGTTTATCAATAAGAATGTTAAGAAATCTCAGACTGCGATATCTGAGAGATCTAACTGCCTCGCTCACATCCTGGCAATCTCCCCCCCCATCCAGATCACAAAGAAAATCAGTTATTGGTATAGTTGAGATAACCCAATCACAGTCAATTACTTCGTCTTTCCCATTGATGTCATAAATTACCCCTTTAACTCTGTCTCCCTCAAGCAGAAGCTTCTTAAATCTGGCATTAAGGATTATGCTGCCTCCGTTCTCTTTTATTTCTTCGGCTATATATTCAAATATCTGACCGATACCCTGCTTTGGATAAAAGAAGTTTCTAGTGTAAGTCCTGGGCGTGTTCTTCTCTGAACCGCATAATCTCAGAATAACATCCCAGAGGTTCAGGAGAGAAATTCTTTCCGCCGCCCAATCTGACGATAACTTGCACGGCGGTATTCCCCATAGTTTACGTGTATAGTCTCTAAAAAAAGTATTATACAATTTTTGCCCGAATCTATTAATCACCCACTCTTCAAACGAAGTGTCCGAAGAATGTTTGATTCTTTTATAAATACTCTGGTATGCGTAATCAATCAGACATCTTGACAAAAATCTTATGTCAGTTTGTCTCATGATGTCACCGGCAGAGAGAGGATACTGAAACTCGCTGCCATTTAATCTTATAGTACTTATACGTTCTGATACTAATAGCTCATCTCCCATTAGCTCTGATATCTTACCCAACAACTCTTTATTTTCTGAGATCAGTCTATGCCCACCAAGGTCAAAATTAAACCCCTTGTACCTTACTGTCTTACACAGACCACCTAACGAGGAGTGTGCCTCGATTATGACAACGTTTTTTCCTGTCCCGGAAAGTTCCCATGCGGCACTGAGCCCGCATGGGCCTCCACCTAAAATGACTACTGTTTCCATACCATCACCAACTAATATTCATCTGAATAAATCCTTTACTTTTCTTATCATCTTTTGCCTCGTTTTCTATTTCGTACTCAAGCTTGAGTATAAAATGGTGATTGAGTGAATAATTTATTCCAAATGCGATCCTGTCAGCATCCCCTTCATCCGTTACAAGATCGTCAGGATCAACAGAATCGAATCTCCCTACAAATTCAACATACTTCATGTAATTGTTTTCCGGAGAGTATTTATATGAAGTCTGGATATAATAACCATCACGATCAAAACTTCCACCGGCAACTGTTGGCCGTTCAACGTTACTCCTTATATATTCACCCCGCATCTCAAAACCACCTCTCCGGAATGATGCATCAGTACCTACAAAGTCCATCCTGAATTTCTCATCGTCATCATATTTCCCGGTAGAATAGGAACCACCAATTTCCAGCCCTGGTAACAGCTCAAAACCCAAACGCCCTCCCAGGGAAAGGTTATCGTTATTATCATCTAAGTGCTGCTCCCCTTTTCTTTTATAACTGGAAAGACCGTTAGTTACCGCAAATTCATATTTCAGTTTTGTTTTATAAAGAAAAGGAACATCTCCATATAGTTCAACGCCTTCATCTGAATATGTTCCGGGAATAATCTTTACAGACGGACTTGGCCTGTCTATAAGCTTATTATTAACGGGGTTTTCTACCAGCCTCTCAATACCAAATGGATAGTAGAATTTCCCTATCCTGAAAACACATCTATCATTGAATATATTCCAATCCAGTGCAAATTTCTCAACCACAAACTCTTCAAAGCCATCCTCTATCTCAAGCTCTGTTACAAACAACAGGTTCTTGAATATCTGTACTCCAGACCAGAGGGTTACTTCCGTCTGATCAGAAACCCTTGATGATTCCTTTTCAGATTCGTCCATACCTTCAGAAAATGGCGCCCCTACACTGAGATTGCCATGAAATTCAGGCCTTAACAATTTAGGTTCTTCAAATTCTACCGCATCTACATCAAAAAAAAACTCATCGTCCACTTTGCCTGATCCATTGCCATCACCTTGAGCAAATATCGACGAATTAGTGAGTAGAAAGAAGATTAAAACTAATCCCAGAAGTGTATTATGTAAATTTATCAATATGTTATCTCTTTACCACTCTCAAAATAAGGAAAGACTATAAGAAGTTTTTGTTCTATCTCCTTTGTCACCCTTTCAAATTCTTTTGGTCTCGGACTGACGGCCCCTGCCCCAAGAAATCCTATACTACCCAGGCTTATTTTAGCTTCAGAAAACCTGTTGAATATCTTTTCATGGAATGCAGTACCATTAAGATTATCATATCTCCTTACATTTCCTGATAGAAGCAAGGTATAATATTCCTCTGTAAGCCTGAGCCTGACATTTGCCCTCTCAAACATACTGAGGTTTTCAGTAAGGTTCCAATAATATTTTTCCCGTATAGCGAGGAATACAAGATTTGCCATCACCTTTACAACTTCCTGGAAATTATGCTGAGAGATGCCTTTGTCAAGTTTTGGCTTGAGATTTACATCAAAGAGATTCCGAACATCATTAATCCTGTCACTGATTGTATTCGTATCTGACTCAACCCTCTCCCAGTCATTCTTCTTACCATAAAAAATAACTGATTTGAATACAGTAATAATCGGATCTTCATTTCTTCCATAGCCATATCCCATAGACGATCTCGAGCATATTGCTATTGAGAGGAGAAAAAAAATGATAAAGATGAAATGTATTAGCTTTAATGGAGTGAACATAGCATTAATGCAATCTTCCATAAACACTACAAATATCTCTATTACAACAACGTAGAGTTTTCAGGACAATCAGGCCCCCCTAATTAAATCAAGAACAACTATCAGATTCAATCATAAATATATAAATTCAATAAGTTTATAATTTATCCTTAAACAGTAAATTCATACTTGACATAAAATTGGCTATTTGATAGACTAGCCTGAATTTTCGATAAAGTTCCATTTATTATTTATGAAATCACGTTGAAAGGAGAAGTAAACAATGGCCCAGGGAAATTCTAAGTTTTTTGCCATAACTACTGCTTTATTTGTTGTTTTAGCTATAATGTTTTTTACTCTATCTCTAACTTCAATTGGAAAATTCACAGCCCAAAAGAAAAGGGTTCATCACATGGAGATGCAAATGCTGGCAGGTAAAAGTGAGATGTTGAAGGTGCCTGAGATAATTGGGAAACTAAGAGTTGCTGACAAAACAAATAAAGAATTAGAAAGTCAGGTCGCTGATCTTACTGAGGAAAGTGAAGAGATGACATCAGAACTTAATGAACTTCAGAAAGAATTAACAACCGTAACAATAGCAAAGCTTGTCTTGGAAACAGATAAGGCCGGCTACACAAAGAATCTTATAGAAGCAAGGCAAACGGTAGAAGAGTTGAGAAATCAGCTGAGTACAGGTGACGGAGGTGCTAACATAGATGAGGTGGATGAAATGATTGAATCCCCTCACGAAGAGACCACACATGAATCTGAATCGAGCAGCGACATACCTTCAGGAAATGTCTGGGAGTAATACCGGCAACTGATCGCTTCATGAACCAATAAAGGGGCAGCCAAAGACCTTCTTCAGCATGTAATCCACTTTCCTGAAACACACAACCGAGCTTTATAAAGCTCGGGCAATTCCATAATTCTCTCACCCTCCTGAAAACATGAGAAATATAGTACTTCCCCAAAACTACATTCCTGTTAAAACACATCTAAAACAGCATTTTATTGACACAAGGCCGGATTTTGTTATAATATTTCAAATCTTTGGATATGTACTTATACACGTAAAAGCTGAGAGTCTAACAAATTAGCGCCTGAGAAACCAGAGCTGCCAGAAAAGCTTTATAATTTTCTGTAATTTCACAAATCACAAAACACATTACCACAAAAATAAAACAATACATAAAGCAATGTCTATCAAAAAATCGAGGAGAGATTTCCTTAAAGAAGTAGCTACAATAGGCACTGGACTTTGCGCATCTTCTCTTCTCCTATCAAACAATAATATTCTCAGAACTCTCAATGCAGGAGAGGATATTTCTTTAAAATCCAGGGTAATACTGGCAAAAGATAAAAGGTTCGTAAATGTTAATGGTATAGCAGATTCCATTTTAATTGGCCTGGCTATTGATAGTGCATTAATGAAAATAACCAGTTCAGAAAAACCGCTGGATGCATGGAGAAGCCTCTTTAACGAAGATGATATAGTAGGTATTAAACTTAATTGTCTGGCAGGGAAGAGATTTTCACCTCATACCGAAATAGTAGATGCTGTAATAAACGGTATAAAATCTGCCGGAGTAAAAGATAATAACATAATAATATTCGAAAGATTTAATAGAGAGTTAGAAGATGCTGGCTTCAGCATTCGAGAACGTGGCAGTGGCTTCAGGTGTTTTGGCACAGATGCACTTCCTTCCGGAGGATACGATTCACAACCACAGATTATCGGCAGTGTTGGAAGCTGTTTCAGCCAAATAGCCTCATCATTCTGCACAGCAATAGTAAATATACCTGTCCTGAAAGACCATGACCTGGCGGGGGTATCAATAGGGATGAAAAACTTCTACGGAATCATACACAATCCCAACAAGTATCACGATGGAAATTGTAACCCCTATGTAGCCGACCTTAACAGCCATCCATACATAAAGGATAAATTAAGATTAGTTGTTTGCGACGCTCTGAAAGCTCAATATCATGGAGGTCCGGCCTTTAAGCCTCAATGGGCCTGGGATTTCAGGGGAATGCTGATTAGCACGGATCCGGTTGCGCTTGATCGTATCGGAGCTGACATTATCGAGAAAAAAAGAAGAGAGGTAAACATGCCATCTCTTAAAGATGCAGGAAGAGAACCAAAGTATATTAAAACTGCTGCGAATTTAGGACTGGGATTTGATGATCCCTCACTAATAGATGTTACTTCAATATAGAATAGTTGATAATCACTGATTTTTCCAGCGTAAATGTATTCTGATAGAGACAAGGTGTAGACAATCCATAATCACGCCTTTTTCAAAATGTTGGAGTAAGATGGATTTCGTAAGACAAACAAATGATGGGGGATTTAAGTGATTATTCTTTAAATCCCCCTTTTTTATAGACAAAACCAAAAGGCAGAGTAGATGTTTAAAAACTTATTAGTCACAGGCGGGTGTGGTTTTATCGGAGCAAACTTTATCCACTATCTCCTTGAGGATTCTGATTTCACAGGAAGGATAATAAACATAGACAAGCTGACTTATGCCGGAAATTCTGAAAACTTGAGTGGAATTGAAAGCACTTTTCCAGATAGATATCAATTCGCAAAGATTGATATATGCAATAAGGATGAGGTTGCAAATATATTTGAAAATTACCAGATTGACAGCGTTTGTCATTTTGCAGCAGAGTCACACGTAGACAGGTCTATTGTCAGGCCTGACACTTTTATTCAAACAAATATAGTTGGCACCTTTAACCTTTTAGAAGTTGCAAGAAATCACATGGACAACATCCAGCTTTTCCATCATATAAGTACGGATGAGGTTTTTGGCAGTCTGGGTGAAGAAGGTTATTTTACCGAAGATACGCCCTATAAACCTAATAGCCCTTATGCTTCATCCAAGGCAGCTTCTGACCACCTGGTGAGGGCATATCATAAAACCTATGCCATGCCAATTACCATATCTAATTGCTCCAACAATTATGGACCTTATCAGTTTCCTGAAAAGATGATACCCCTCATGATTCTCAACGCGTTTAATGGAAAACCCTTACCTGTTTATGGGGATGGCCTGAATGTCAGGGACTGGCTTTATGTTAGAGATCACTGCACTGCCATCTGGATGATAATGAAAAAGGGAGTTCGTGGTGAAACATACAATATCGGCGGCAGTAATGAACTGGAAAACATAGAACTGGTGAAGTTGATATGTAATATATTAGATGAGTACAAGAGATTGCCGGACAATCATCTAAGAAATGAATTGATTACGTTTGTTACGGACAGACCCGGACATGATAGAAGGTATGCAATAGATTTCAGTAAATTGAAATCTACACTCGGCTGGTCACCTGAAGAATCCTTTGAATCAGGTATCAAGAAAACCATTCAATGGTACCTTGATAACTCAGATTGGACAGACCGGGTTAAAAGTGGCGAGTACCAGTCATGGGTTGAGGAGCACTATGGACAAAATTCTCATTGACGCGTAATAAGTTAAATCTTACCTGGATTTACAGGATAAGGACATAGGAAATGCCTATAAAGTATATCAAAACAGATATTCCCGGAGTTTTACTGCTTGAACCAAAAGTATTTAAAGATTCCCGTGGTTTTTTCATGGAAACTTTCCATCAGAAGAAATATGCCGAGGCGGGCATAGATCACGCCTTTATACAGGACAACTATTCACATTCAACACAAGGGACTCTGAGAGGCCTTCACTATCAACTAAAGCATCCTCAGGGAAAATTGATTTATGTGATTACAGGAGAAATCTTTGATGTTGCGGTTGATATACGGCAAGGTTCCCCTACACTAGGCCAGTGGGTTGGACAATATCTCTCCGATCAAAACAAACGCCAGATTTTCATACCAGAAGGTTTTGCTCATGGCTTCTGTGTTATCAGTAAAACTGCAGATGTATTGTATAAGACTACAGATTTGTATAATCCAGATGATGAATATGGTGTGTTATGGTCTGACCCTGATATTGGAATTGATTGGCCTGTTGAAGTACCTATTGTTTCAGAAAAGGACAAACAGTATTCTCGGTTAAGAGATGCCTTAGAAACACAACTACCAATTTATGAATAAATTGAATGGAAACTCTAATATTGAGCTACAAGACGGGTCCAGAATTGCAGTCTTAGGTGGAGGACCTGTCAGCAAATCCACTTCAGAGACAAACGGAGATAACGGCCATAAAAAAATAAGTTTCGATGACTTCTTAATCGATTGTGCTAAAAAGGAAGGGGCAAGAGTTCAGAATATAAGAATAGGCAAAGTAGAACTAAACAATGAAAAACCAGGAATTTTTTCTAAAGGTAAGAAACTATTTGACGTCGATCTTGTGGTAGGTGCCTGTGGAATAAATGCTATAACTGCAAAGATGTTTTGAGGGACTTGGAATCGGATATACACACCCTTCAGTAATTAAGGCTTTCCAGTCAGAAATACATATAGGCGAAGAAAACGTATCAACACGGTTTGGCAATGCTATACATATATTTCTCCTCAACCAGCCCGATGTAAAATTTGCAGCTATAACTCCAAAAGGTTCTTATGTTACCGTTAGTATGCTCGGAAAGGATATAACCAAGCAAACTGTAGTAGATTTTCTAAACAACCCCTTTGTAAAGAATAAATTTCCTGATTCATGGGGTGATCCTGATGCTTTCTGTCGATGTGTACCAAAAATTAATGTAGGCGCCGCCAGGCATCCTTTTGCCGATAGAATCGTAATGATTGGATAAAGGTTATAAAGATAAAACCTATATTGGAAGAATTAAAGGGAACTGGTGCATATATAGACAATAATCTATATACCCGCATATTAAATGATGTAGGGGAAATTTAATTGATCATTCGTGCATGTCGTAGACAAATATTTGATATTTTTTAGACGAAGAACAGATATGAGCACTGTATTAGAAAAACTTTCAGTAAACTGTTGCTAAACGTTAGAAGCTTATGCATTCATTTTAATATCAAAGGCCAAGGCGCGGTAAATAAATCTGTCCCCTTTTCCTTTAAAACCGAGAGAAGAGATAGCGGAAGAGGTATGGGGTGCTGTCATAAAGATTAAAGATTGAGGAATTTAAGGATTTAAGAATTACTAATGGTGCGCGTTACAAACCAAACACGTTGACCATTAATTACTGTCTTTTATTAAAGAAACAAGAAAATAGTCGCTGTCCCTATTTGTAAGTGTTTCTCCTTATTTCGAAAATCCAAAATGATTATATGTGATGAAAAGCTCATGTTTTTACCTCCCTTGTAAAGATAAACTTTTTTTAAGATAACTTATCCACATCCCAAATTGTGGTATAGTTTTTCTGCAGATCAGAATTGAAAATCAATAAATAGACGGTAAGTCAATTAGTTTTTCCCTTACGGATTTTTTTAACAGCTTCATCAAATAGAACCGGTTCAGAGGGTTTAGATTTGGCTTTATCATAGGCTCTAATATCGTCAAGTTCTTCAAGATCTTCCTTGATTTGCTGCCATTCGGAAATAGGCACTATAACAGCTTTTTTGTTCCCACCCTTGTCTGTTAAGTATTCTTCATGGATATTCTGCATATTCTATATCCTTTCCTCAGCACTGAGTAATCGGGTAAGACACAAATCAACAGCGAACTTTAAGTTATCACGTTGCTAGTTCCAGTTCCTCAATCCGTGAATGAACTGGAGCCAATTTCTTGATGGTAACATAAACTATAGGTTGATCTTTTTCTGCCTGCTTTTTACCGAGATTAGCGCTCCATTCATTGAAATCTTTATCTCCCTCTAAAAGCATGATTATATGAGCATTGTCAGGAATCTTTTCACTAAATTCTGGATGTTCTCTCATATATCGATCTAATTCCATTCCCAGGAGGCTATTCCTTCTTTCATAGATATTCATGAATATTCTCCTTTCAAAAACTTTTCCTTGTAATACTCCCAGTTAATATTGATATCTTCGTCAGCAAGGGTCAAACTGTCTTCATATGTTAGATAGATATCTTCCTTTACCTTTTCACCACGGATATTATATCGGTCTATGTGAGCAAAATTATGGCTACAATCGTATCGAATGACCGGTTTCCATTTTCCTTCTAATATAACTTCAAGCTGGACGACAAAATCAATGACTTTTCCTTTCTCTGTTCTGTGATAATGTCTTTTACGTACACCTTCTCCAAGATCCCTCGTGTATGTTTTCTCAGACATTTACAGATCCTTACAGGTGTGAATCCCTAAATTTTTTGCAACGGAACTTCGTGTTATAATGAGAAATATAAGGATAAATATTGACATAATCAAGCATTTTCTAGATTCCCTGTTTGCTTTCCAAGTAAGCATCGTTCGGGAATGACAGAGAGACCACGATCAATAATATATTTTTTAAAGAATGTTTGCAATTTACATACCTAATGAATTACAACGTATAAAGAATTTCTGTTTGTGTTTATACACGTCAACCGCTAAATCATCAGCTAAATGGCTTGTTTTATGAAGGTAAGGCAAATATACATCAATCTCTTAAATATGACACTGAGAGCAATGTTCAAAAGGAATAAACAACTCTTCTAACTTAGCAGATTATGATTGATTATTGAAGAATTGAGGGATTAAAGAATCGGAGAAACTAGGAAGCGGAGAGAGAGACAGTATTACATATCATACGCTTAAGTGTATAAAGAAAAATCTCTTGATTTATTCAGGTATTCGTGTAAATTACAAAACAAATCACCAGATTCACCTCTTTAAGATAGTTTATTAATAAAAGATTTCAAACATTATTTGCAATCCACTTCTTATGAATTCAACAAAGATTTCTATTGAAAATATCAGTCCAAGAGTCACTAAAATGAAATATGACAAATTTATAGAATTATTGGAACACAGGCTTTCAAGATATGATGTGAAAAGTGGTGTACTGGATACGAAATTTTTTGAAAGCACCAAGTTTGATGTACTGGTACGATTTATTTATCCAAAGCAGGATCGCAGTGAACATCTAAAAGATTATAACGATAAATCAGAAAAAGTAGTGGTAAAATACGGCCTAAAACCTACTGAATCTCAATCACTTGTAGGGCTCAGGTATAATTCTAAAACTTCTGAATTAAAGGTTAATCTCAGTATTGGAGAGGATTGTAGATTTCCAAGTGATATAATAAATACAATACATAAAATTGCCAATGCTAAGAACTGGAATGTTTTAAACAGTATTTCAGTAGCGCCAAAAAAAGAAAGTTTGATAAGCAGGATAGTAGATTTTTCTAATAAACATAATACCTGAATGTTTCAGGTTACAAGTGCCTAAAGTCATGGTGTTTTATTTTTTTAACTTTAGTTCAATTTAGCTCACTTTTAACTTTGCGACTTCTTTCCTCTATTCTGTTTCTTTGCAATATTTCTCCAATAACTCAATCAGCACTTTTGCCTCGTCAGGTACTGTGACCTCATTATTAAATATTTCCTTTATGGTCACCTCATCTTCACCATAAAACTTTTCATTAGCGCCGTTATCCTGTGTTAAAACCCCACCCTCCACTGATAGTCCGGCGAAAAGCCCATTAGCCGTTGCATAGACCAGAAAGCGGTATCAGGCCCTATCTTTGCCTCTGCATCCCTCCCATAAGGACCCACCGCAACAGACGCATCAAGACCAAATTTACACTTTGCCTTCAATAGGGACTCCAAACCTCTCTTATTCATTATCAAAAGCACCGTTTCAATTGATTGCAAACCGGCCTGGAATCCGGCACTTCCCTCTGCACTGGTAACAAACGAAGGCGCACTCCATTTACCGGTCTTTTTATCTCTCTTCAGCGCTACTCCTTTGCCACCCTTTATTCCAAAGATAAATCCAGCTTTATACTGACGTATTATTACAACACCATGGCTCTTTCTTAAAAGGGCTGTAGGTATCCTCATATCAGGAATCTCCATTACATCTTCAAGATAATTATTAGCCCTTTCAATTCTATCATTCAGTTTCCTCTTTGATACCGCATGCGCATCCGGAACAACCAGAAAAGAGCAGCAAATCATCAACACTAAAATCTTCATTCTCATATTAGAAACCCTCCTATTAACAAATATACCTGGCTTTAACTTCCAATGCTTTCGCCAGTAATTTTACATCCTCGT
>JAANXD010000102.1 GCA_018263435.1 Candidatus Scalindua arabica
AAATCTGGCTATCGTCTGCTATGGCAAATACTTAGAAGTGTTAATTGAGTAGGGTTTTTTATTTTTTATTTTTTATTGACAATTTTCTAATTTAGTATATATTTAACGATCCTGTTCATTGAAAATTGACAACATAAAAGCGTAGGGTGTATAACTTATAAGTTACTTTCGTAGTTACTGTTATGATTGGTGCTAAGAAAGTAGCGAGTAGTTAAAAAGCTAGTAGTGAGTTCTTAAAATTTTTGAAGGGTTTGATCTTGGCTCAGAACGAACGCTGGCGGCGTGGATTAGGCATGCAAGTCGAACGAGGATATATCCTTCGGGATATAAGCCGAGTGGCACAAGGGTGAGCAATGCATAGATTACCTACCTTTAGGATAAGGACAACTTTGTGAAAACGGAGCTAATACTTAATAATACAAAAGAAAATAATTTTCTTTTGTCAAAGGGAGGGTAGCAATACCTTTCGCCTAGAGAGGGGTTTATGTCCTATCAGCTTGTTGGTGGGGTAATAGCCTACCAAGGCATCGACGGGTAGCTGGTCTGAGAGGACGATCAGCCACACTGGGACTGAGACACTGCCCAGACTTCTACGGAAGGCTGCAGTCGAGAATCTTTCGCAATGCCCGAAAGGGTGACGAAGCGACGCCGCGTGGGTGAAGAAGGCCTTCGGGTTGTAAAACCCTGTCAGGAGTTATGAAATGTAAGTACGCTAATATCGTGCTTATTTGACAAAGGCTCCAAAGGAAGCCACGGCTAACTCTGTGCCAGCAGCCGCGGTAATACAGAGGTGGCGAGCGTTGTTCGGAATTATTGGGCGTAAAGAGCACGTAGGTGGGTTTGCAAGTCAGATGTGAAAGCCTTCTGTTCAACGGGAGAATTGCATCTGAAACTGCTAATCTTGAGTATAGGAGGGGAGAATGGAACTTCTGGTGGAGCGGTGAAATGCGTAGATATCAGAAGGAACGCCGGCGGCGAAAGCGATTCTCTGGCCTATTACTGACACTCAGTGTGCGAAAGCTAGGGGAGCAAACGGGATTAGATACCCCGGTAGTCCTAGCCGTAAACGATGGGCACTAAGTAGAGGGAATTACCTATGTTCTCTCTGCCGTAGCTAACGCATTAAGTGCCCCGCCTGGGGAGTACGGCCGCAAGGCTAAAACTCAAAAGAATTGACGGGGGCTCGCACAAGCGGTGGAGCATGTGGCTTAATTCGATGCAACGCGAAAAACCTTACCGGGGCTTGACATGATAGAAGTAGGAACCTGAAAGGGGGACGAACGGTATCCAGTCCGTAGCTATTACAGGTGTTGCATGGCTGTCGTCAGCTCGTGTCGTGAGACGTTGGGTTAAGTCCCCTAACGAGCGAAACCCTTGTTTTTAGTTACCAGCGGGTTATGCCGGGTACTCTAGAAAGACTGCCGTCGTCAAGACGGAGGAAGGTGGGGATGACGTCAAGTCATCATGGCCCTTATGCCCCGGGCTGCACACGTGCTACAATGGTCGGTACAAACGGAAGCGAAGCCGAGAGGTGTAGCGAATCCTAAAAAGCCGATCTCAGTTCGGATTGGAGGCTGAAATTCGCCTCCATGAAGTTGGAATCGCTAGTAATCGCGGATCAGCAATGTCGCGGTGAATATGTTCCCGAGCCTTGTACACACCGCCCGTCAAGCCACCCAAGCAGGATGCACCCGAAAACATTATATCTAACCAGGGCAACTTGGAGGAAAATGTTGAAGGAGTGTTTTGTGAGGAGGACTAAGTCGTAACAAGGTAGTCGTAGGAGAACCTGCGGCTGGATCACCTCCTTTCTAAGGAGTAAATCAAAGTAGGTACATCCTACGACTACCTTGTTGTTATTTGTTTTTTTTTTNAGTATTTGGGGGTGCTGAACCGACTAATAAGTATGCTATAAGTTGTTTTAAAATAAGGCGGAAAGTGGTCTAGGGCCTATAGCTCAGTTGGTTTAGAGCGTTCCCCTGATAAGGGAAAGGTCAGTGGTTCGAATCCACTTAGGCCCACCATCCTCAGATCTATTTATAAGTAGTGTGAAGTTAGTTGATGAATTTATCTGGGGGTGTAGCTCAACTGGGAGAGCGCGGCCCTTGCAAGGCCGAGGTTAGCGGTTCGATCCCGCTCATCTCCATATTTTTTTTTAATAAAGATAGTAGGTAGTTTTTTTGCTGTATTCATGTAAAGAAGTAAATGAATAGCATTAATTGTTCTTTGGCAATAAAAGCAATTTTGAAACGGTGTAACTACAATTAGAAATTTGGGTGATCAAGCTACTAAGGGTGCATGGTGGATGTCTTGGTACCAAAAGCTGATGAAGGACGTGGCGGGCTGCGATAAGCTTCGGGGAGCTGCCAAACAAGCTTTGATCCGGAGAATTCCGAATTGGGAAACCTGTCGTAAGAAACACTTGTGTTTCTTTTGGTTCATACCGCGACATTATTATCTGAATAAATAGGGTAATAAGAGGAACGAAGGGAACTGAAACATCTAAGTACCTTCAGGAAAAGAAAGAAAAATCGATTTCCCCAGTAGCGGCGAGCGAAAAGGAAAGAGCCTAAACTGGCTATATGTAATAACCCTTATGTGTTGTATGGTCAGGGTCGAGGGAGTTGCGAGGAGCAAGATAAGGCTTGCTTAAAAAAACTGTTATTTCTAGCTGAACAAGCAGGAAAGCTTGACTATAAAGGGTGATAGTCCCGTAAGTGAAAGGAATAGAAGTTTTTTCTGTAATTTCCCGAGTAATGCCGGTCACGTGGAAACCGGCATGAATTAAGGAGGACCACCTCCTAAGGCTAAATACTTTTGGTAACCGATAGTGAACAAGTAGCGTGAGTGAACGATGAAAAGAACCCCTTTTAGGGGAGTGAAATAGAACCTGAAACCATGTACTTACAAGCGGTGGAAGCACAATGTTGATTGAATTTATTCTTTTAATTCGTGTAACCGCGTGCCTTTTGTATAATGAACCGGCGAGTTGTTGTTAGTTGCAGGTTAAGCCTATAATGGGTGAAGCCAAAGCGAAAGCGAGTGCTAACTGCGCGAATAAATGTAGCTGATAGCAGACCCGAAACCGAGTGATCTACCCTTGGTCAGGATGAAGTTCCGGTAAAACGGAATGGAGGTCCGAACGCATTTACGTTGAAAAGTGATGCGATGAACTGAGGGGAGGAGTAAAAGTCTAATCAAACTCGGAGATAGCTGGTTCTCCCCGAAATAGCTTTAGGGCTAGCCTTATGCAACCGTGTAGTAGGGGTAGAGATACTGATTGAGTATTGGGGCCCACCAGGCTACCGAGCACAATCAAACTCCGAATACTACTGCATTTGACATAGGAGTCAGACTATGGGGGATAAGCTCCGTAGTCGAGAGGGAAACAGCCCAGACCATTAGTTAAGGTCCCTAAAATGAGCTAAGTGAAAAAGGAAGTGAAAGTGCTAAGACAGCTAGGATGTTGGCTTAGAAGCAGCAATCATTTAAAAAGTGCGTAATAGCTTACTAGCCGAGTACTTTTGTGCCGAAAATTAGCGGGACTAAAGCTCATTACCGAAACTATGGATCCTAATCTTTTAGGATGGTAGGGGAGCGTTCTATGATAGGTTGAAGCCTTACAAAAATGAGAGGTGGACGAAATAGAAGTGAGAATGCCGGTATAAGTAGCGATAATATAAGTGAGAATCTTATTCACCGAAAGCCTAAGGTTTCCTGGGGAAGGCAAATCCGCCCAGGGTTAGCCGGTACCTAAGTCGAGGTCGAAAGGCGTAGACGATGGACAACAGGTTAATATTCCTGTGCTGCTATTTAACGTTTGAGCTTGGGAGGACGTGGACACAACGATTAGCAAACCCAGTAGACATGGTTTGTTCAAGCTGGAGACGCTGCTCTAGGAAAATCCGGAGCAATAAGGTGTCGAAAGCGAGTACGTTGGCTCTTGGCCTAGAAGTAATCTGAGTGTCTTCCAAGAAAAGTCTCGTTAGCGAGTTAACATGGCAACCGTACTAAAACTGACACAGGTAGGCAAGGAGAGAATCCTAAGGTGCTCGAGAGAACCCTCGTTAAGGAATTCGGCAAACATACTCCGTAACTTCGGGATAAGGAGTGCCTTTTTGACTTCGGTTGAAAAGGTCGCAGTGAAAAAGGTCCGGGCGACTGTTTACTAAAAACACAGGTCTCTGCTAAAATGAATAATTGATGTATAGAGACTGACGCGTGCTCGATGCCAGAAAGTTAAGGGGATAGGTTATTTCCTGAGTAATCAGGAGAGAAGCTTGGAACTGAAGCTCTGGTGAATGGCGGCTCTAACTATGAGAGTCCTAAGGTAGCGAAGTTCCTTGTCGGGTAATTTCCGACGCGCATGAATCGCGTAACGACCTGGACACTGTCTCAACGAGGGACTCGGCGAAATTGTAGTTGTGGTGAAGATGCCACATACCCGCGGAAAGACGGAAAGACCCCGTGAACCTTTACTGTAGCTTATTATTGGATTTTGGCGCAGTATGTGTAGGATAGGTGGGAGACGTGGAAGTTTCAACGTAAGTTGGAATGGAGTCAATGGTGAAATACCACTCTTACTATGTTAAAATTCTAAAGGAATACCGTGAATCCGGGTTCTTGACAGTGGTAAGTGGGCAGTTTGACTGGGGCGGTCTCCTCCAAAAAAGTAACGGAGGAGTCCAAAGGCTCCCTCAATGCGGTTGGCAACCGCATGTAGAGTGTAAAGGCATAAGGGAGCTTAACTGCGAGACCTATAAGTCGAGCAGGTGTGAAAGCAGGGCTTAGTGATCCGGCGGTTTCTGAGTGGAAAGGCCGTCGCTCAACAGATAAAAGGTACTCCGGGGATAACAGGCTGATCTCCTCCGAGCGTTCATAGCGGCGAGGAGGTTTGGCACCTCGATGTCGGCTCATCGCATCCTGGGGCTGAAGAAGGTCCCAAGGGTTTGGGAGTTCACCAATTAAAGCGGTACGCGAGCTGGGTTTAGACCGTCGTGAGACAGGTCGGTCCCTATCTTCCGTGGGCGTACGATATTTGAGAAAATCTGCCTCTAGTACGAGAGGATCGAGGTGGACGAACCTATGGTGAGTCAGTTGTTGTGCTAACAGCATGGCTGAGTAGCTAAGTTCGGAAAGGATAAACGCTGAAAGCATATAAGCGTGAAGCCTGCTTTAAGACTAGATATCGTTCTCTAAGTAATTAGAGTGAAGACATCTTAAAGACTATGAGATTGATAGGCCAGGTGTGTAAGTCCGGTAACGGATTCAGCTAACTGGTACTAATTTGTCGAAACGCTTGATCACCCTTATTTTAATTGTAGCTATACTGTTAATAATTGCTGAGAATTCTCCAGTGACCATAGTAGAAATAAAAAACCCGTTCCCATTCCGATCACGGTAGTTAAGGTTTCTACGCCGATGGTACTGTCTAACGATGGGAGAGTAGGTATTGCTGGGGGCTATAAATAACCCGTCCCAGGAAGTTCTGGGATGGGTTTTTTTGATTGATTTTAAATAAGATATATGGTGTAAGCAAAGTTTTTATAAGATGCGGATGTTATAAACATAAGGACTTTTTTAGGTTGTAATTATTAAGAAAATATTATAATTTTACGTAGGTAAAAAATATACTGTCTTTAAATTATATATTTAATTAGACCAGTATCCCTATTCGTCATTTTGAATATTATTTATATATGATATGAATGAAAGCGAGAAGGTGTTTTCAGATTACATTCAATCAAAGGGGCTGAAGTTTACACCCGAAAGGAAGGCTATACTAAACCACGTTTTTGAAAGTCACGGACACTTTGAAGCAGAAGAGTTGTTGATTGATATGAGAAAAAACAATAAGAGGGTGTCAAAGGCAACAATTTACAGGACCCTTGCATTGTTAGTGAAGAGCGGTTTACTTAGAGAGGTGATTTTCGGAGAAAAACATGCGCATTATGAGCATGTTTATGGCCATGAACATCATGAGCATCTCGTCTGTATTAAATGCGGTAAGATTATAGAGTTTACTGACGAAAGGATTGAGAAATACCAGGATGAAATATGTTTGGAAAACAAGTTTAAGGCGGAATCACATAAATTTCAAATTATGGGTTATTGTGAAGACTGTGAAGAGGAATAAATAATTTTTTAAAGAAGGAAATCTGTTATGGCACGTGAATGTGAAATATGTGGTAAAAAGACGACTGTAGGATATAAGTATGAACGCAGAGGTTTGCCAAAGAGAAAGGGTGGAGTTGGGCTGAAGATTACCGGTAAGACAAAAAGGAAATTTAAGGCAAATATACAAACTATAAGGGCAAACATAAACGGAAGTATCAAAAAAATCAAAATCTGTACAAGATGCATAAATGCCGGTAAAGTGGTTAAAGTTGTATAGGTGACTGGAACCTCGTGTTTTTTTTCGTCAGAATAAAAATGGATATTAGCGTAAAAGAGATTGAGCATATAGCGAACCTTTCAAGAATTACACTTACGGTAGAAGAAAAAAATACATTTGCAAAACAGTTAACCAAGATCCTTGGTTATATTGAAAAACTGAATGAACTGGACACAGATGAAGTCCAGCCAATGGCATACGCAACATCCCTAAAAAACGTTTTTCGAGAAGATAAGTTAAAATCTTCTTTCTCACGCCAGGAAATATTAGAACTTTCCCCTTCAAGCGCCAACGGTTTCTTTAAGGTGCCGAAGGTAATAGAATAAAGTTTCTGATCTATTGTTCGTACCCATTTTCTTCCTGCAAAAGACTTCTTGATAAGTATTTCATTTTCGAACAATCATAAAGTTTTCAAATATAATGATATTCTGGAGTATTTATTTTGTTATCTCACGAATTAAGTGCAAATCAAATTAAAGAAAAGATAATTAAAAGGGAAATTACTGCGCAAGAGGTTGTTGAAGAGCTTTTTGAGTGGATAAATCTAAAAGAACCTTTGATTAAGGCTTATCTATGTTTAGACAAGGATGGTGCTTTATTAAAGGCAAAAGAGGTTGATAAAAAGATTAATAATGGTGATAAAGTCGGTTTGCTGGCAGGCGTTCCTGTTGCCTTAAAAGATAATATTTGCACAGTGGGTATGAAAACAACTTGTGCATCGAAGATACTGGAGGACTTTGTTCCCCCTTATGATGCTTTTGTTGTCAAGAGGATTAAAGAGGAAGATGCAATAATAATTGGTAAGGCCAATCTGGATGAGTTCGCAATGGGCTCTTCAAATGAAAACTCCGCATTTCATATTACACGAAATCCATGGGATACTGATTGTATTCCCGGTGGTTCTGGTGGCGGCCCTGCGGCAGCAGTTGCAGCAGATACGGCTTTTATGGCTTTGGGGTCTGATACAGGAGGTTCTGTCAGGCAGCCATCAGCGTTATGTGGGAATGTTGGCTGCAAGCCTACATATGGAAGGGTGTCCCGTTACGGTTTGGTTGCTTTTGCATCTTCATTAGATCAGATTGGTTCCGTTACGAAAGATGTTCTTGATGCGGCATTACTGCTGCAAGTTGTTTCCGGTCATGATGGTCTTGACTCAACAAGCGCTACCGTGGAAGTTCCAGATTACATATCGGATATTAATAACGTAGACGGTAATCTGAAAATAGGAGTTCCAAAGGAGTTTTTTGGCGAAGGTCTTGATTCAGAGATTGGAAGTGCCGTAACGAATGCATTGGAGATTTATAAAAAAAATGGTGCAGAGTTGGTTGATCTGTCTCTTCCTCATTGTGGATATGCAGTAGCGGCTTATTATATTATAGCGACTGCCGAGGCAAGTTCAAATCTGGCAAGGTATGATGGTGTCAGGTACGGGCATAGAAGTCAATTAAGTGAAGACAATATAATTGACATGTATAGCAGGGTACGTGCTGAAGGGTTTGGAGGTGAAGTTAAAAGGCGTATTTTACTTGGTAATTACGTGTTAAGCTCCGGTTTTTATGAGGATTACTATTTAAAGGCTTCAAAGGTGAGAAATCTGATAAAAAATGACTTTGAAGATGCTTTCAAAAAAGTAGATTGTATTATTTCTCCTACTTGCCCAACACCGGCTTTCAGGATAGGGGAGAAAATTACTGATCCGCTGCAAATGTATTTATCAGATATTTATACAATTCCCGCTAATCTTGTAGGGATACCTGGTATTTCAGTCCCTTGTGGTTTTACAAATACCGGCTTGCCCATTGGCATGCAAATTCTGGGTAAGCATTTTGACGAGGGGAAGATTTTAAAGGTGGCAAAATTATTCGAAAATGAAACCGATTTTCACTTAAAGAAACCAGAACTAAATTGACAGGATTAGTTGATGAAATATGAAGTAGTGATTGGATTGGAAACCCACGCAGAATTAGATACCGAATCTAAGCTTTTTTGTGGGTGTAGTACTAAGTTTGGTTCTGAGCCAAATACACAGACATGTCCTGTTTGCCTGGGCTTGCCGGGAGTTCTGCCGGTGATGAATAAAAAGGCGTTTGAGCATTCATTAAAGGCGGCTCTTTCTCTGAGTTGCAAGATAAGTGAATTTACTAACTTTGATAGAAAGAGTTATTATTATCCTGATTTACCTAAAAACTATCAAACTTCGCAAAACTATTTTAATATCGGTAACAACGGCTACGTAGATATAATCGTAAAGGGAAAAGAGAAAAGAATCGATATACACAACGTACATTTGGAGGAGGAGGCTGGTAAACTTGTTCATCCGGAAACATCAGGTGCAAATTACAGTTTAGTTGACTTTAACAGGGCAGGTGTTCCACTCTTGGAGATAGTGACTCAACCGGATATGAGAAGTGTCGAAGAAGTAGAAAGTTATATGCAGACACTTAGGAATATATTGCTTTACATAGGTGTGTCAGACTGTAAGATGCAGGAAGGCTCTTTGAGATTCGAGGCGAGTATATCTTTACGTGAGAATGGTTCAAATGTTCTTGGCAACAGGGTAGAAATTAAAAATCTTAACTCTATGAAGGCTGTCTTAAAAGTGCTTGCATATGAAATATCCAGGCAAAGCAGTTTGCTCGATAAGGGTGAGGATGTGTTAATGGAAACAAGATTATGGGATGATGTTGACTCTGTAAGCAGGCGGATGCGTTCAAAAGAAGAGGCGCATGACTATAGATACTTTCCCGAGCCGGATTTAGTTCCTGTCTGGATTGATCAGGAATGGATCGATGAAACCAGGACAACAATCCCGGAGCTTCCTGTCAGCAAGCGTCAGAGATTTGTGAATGAATATACTATTTCTGACTACGATGCAGGTATTTTGACGGACGATATGCATCTTGCAGACTATTTTGAGGAATGTATAGGCTTGTCTCCGGATTCTCCAAAAGAGCTAAGTAACTGGATTATTAATGATGTACTTCGGGAACTAAATGAACGAAAAACAAAGGTGCAGGATTTTGTTGTTTCACCAAAGATGCTGGTTGAATTAGTTAAGATCAAACCAACTATAGGCAGTTCAATCGCCAAAGACGTCTTTGGCGAAATGATAAACACAGGTAAAACCGCTCCATCTATAGTCAAAGAGAAAAATTTAACACAGATGGACGATGTAAGTGAACTTAACGATATTGTAACAAAAGTTATAGAAGAGAATCCTAAAGCGGCAGAAGATTACGGCAAAGGTAAAAAAAGTGCTTTAACCTTTTTGATAGGCCAAACTATGAAAGTTACCAAAGGTAAAGCGAACCCCAAGATTTTAACAGAGATTTTTAAGGAAGAATTATCTGCCGGATCAAAGTAAACCTTATGTACTATGCGTCTTTTGCCTGAATGGTTTTTCTGTTATTTCCTTTTGCTCTTGCTGCGGCTTTATCGATTAAGTCATAAACAGCATTGCTTAATTCACCAATGAATTCACCAGATGTATTACATTTTTTACTTTTTACATAGTCTCTAACTTTGCTAGCAACGACAAGTACTTCTTTACCCTTTTTCTTTGCTTTCTTTGCCATTTTCCTCTCCTTAAAACTATATAGGTTAAAAATACTTTGGGATAGTACCAAAAAAGCTAAATATGTCAAGCGCTTTTCTTGTAAATCAATTGAGATAAAATTCGTTTAAAATATGAATATTCGAGAAGAAATATTATCAGGCGTCAATAAGATTGTAATTAAGGTCGGAACCCGTGTGCTCACAAATGAGGATGGATTCCTGGATAAGCATCAGATTACGGAATTCTCGAAGCAGGTTATTAAGCTGCGTTCCAATGGCTATAGTGTAGTTGTTGTAAGTTCCGGTTCAATTGGGGCCGGTATCAGTGAGTTAGGTTTCCAGAAAAGGCCAAACACCCTCCCTGAACTCCAGGCTGCAGCTGCAATCGGGCAGGGGAAATTAATAGAGATTTATAACGAATGTTTTAAAAAGCATGGATATCATGCCGCACAAATACTCCTTACAAGACAGGATTTCGAAGATCGTCAGAGATATCTAAATACATGTAATACATTGCATTCACTGCTGAATTTTAAGACTATTCCAATTATTAATGAGAATGATACTATATCAGTGGAAGAAATAACTTTCGGGGATAATGATATTCTGTCTGCACTGGTTACAAACCTGTTACGTGCTGATTTGCTGATACTCTTGTCTTCTGTAGATGGATTATATACCACTCCTCCAACTTCTGGCAAAAGTTGCAGCATTTTGTCAGTTGTAGATTCAATTTCGGATGATATTAAGAAACTTGCATTTAAGCAAAAGACCAGAGAAGGTATTGGTGGTATGGAGAGTAAGCTTGAGGCTGCCGGTATTGCTACTGGTTCTGGTGAAACAGTGATAATTGCTAATGGAAGACAGCCAGGCGTTTTGTCAAAAATAATGAACTATGACAATGTGGGTACATTGTTTGTCCCTAATAAGAAAAAGATTGCAAGCCGCAAACGGTGGATAGGGTTTATTGCCAGGCCAAAAGGAAAAATCTTTATAGATGACGGTGCATCTGAAGCCTTACAAAAGAAAGGTAAAAGTTTATTGCCATCAGGCGTAGTAAAGGTTGATGGTATTTTTATTAAGGGTGATATTGTTTCAGTATTCAACGTCAATCAGAACAGGGAGACAGCCAGGGGCCTTATGAACTATTCTTCCGAAGAGGTCCAGAAAATAAAAGGGCTTCGTTCTTCGTCGATAAAAAAAACTCTTGGCTATAAACCATATGATGAGATAATACATCGCGACAACATGGTTTTACTATAAAAACATTTTCCAGTAATATTGCTTTTAGTATGTTATATTGAGATTAATACTCACTCCCCTTTTTTTCTCTGTGTACTCTCCGATCTCTGCGGTGAATATTGTTTCTCTCCTTTTTTCTTTTGTTTTTGACCTCAGCGTTTATCTGTGTTAATCCGCGTCCAATGTCTTTTGTCTTGCAAAACAACCCCACTCTTTTATAATATTTAAGAGAATAAAGCAGTTACAATTCACTTTTACCACATTCTAATATGCAGTCAAGGGGAGGCTTGATTTCTTCTTCACAATAATTCAAAAGGAGGATCTATAAAATGAGTAACGATGGTATCACATCAAGAGCTAAAAAGACTGATTCCTCTATAAAGTATGATAGCGAAGGAAATATTATTGATTTTGGCGGTTGGGAGTCTGAAGGAGCAAAACTGAGGCATAATCTTACATGGACACCAGAACAGATCCTGAATTGGCTGGAAGAAGCCAATCGCTTTAATAAGGCAACCAGGGAAGGTGCAAATGTTCTACGAGGAAATTATTAGGAAGTTCAACAATGCAGGTGTAAGATATGCTATTGTTGGTGGAGTAGCGGTAAATCTTCACGGTCATATTCGTATGACGGCTGATCTGGATATTGTTTTAGACTTGGAAGACAGTAACCTTGCAAAAGCCGTTACAACACTAAGGGAATCAGGTTTTGTTTGTAAGGTTCCGGTTGATCCTATGGGATTAGCTGACTCTGATACAAGAAACGATTGGATAAAGAATAAAAATATGAAGGCACTTAACTTCTATCGTGGTACCGAAGAAGTTGATTTGGTCATTGATTCTCCCGTTAAATATGGGGATGCAAAGAAAAAGATCTTTGCAGTAAAGGACGCAAATTATCCTGTAGTTTCAAAAGAAGATCTGATAAAGATGAAAGAAGTGACAAACAGACAACATGATAAAGACGATATCAGGAAACTCAAAATCTTAATAGATATTGAACTAGAGAATAAATAGTTTTTTTCTCCGTTTCCCCGTCTCCCCGTTTCTTGCCTTTTTCTCTGCGTATATCCGCGTCCAATGTCTTTTGTCTTGCAAAACACCCCCACTCTTTTATAATACCCTTGAGCAGATGGGTTTTATAAATTTCAAGTCCCAAATAGCAAATCACAAATATATCACAACACCAAATGACCAAAATAAAGAATCAAAATAGTATATAGGTTTAGATATTGTAATTTTGTAATTGAATATTGCCTGCCCGTCGATCTCTTTGGCGAGTCCCTATCTTTCTATACAATAAAGGGTGTATATGACCAGAAACGAAGCGCAAACAAGAAGAGAGATAATTGATAAACGCCTGAAGGTTGCCGGCTGGGATGTTATGGAACCGTCACGGGTAACGCAGGAACTTGATATATGGGTTGGTCTACCACAGGAAGTAAGAGAACCGCAGACTCCTTATCAAGGTCATCTTTTTGCAGATTATGCTCTTCTCTCGAAAGAAGGCAAGCCGGTAGCGGTTGTTGAAGCAAAGAAGACATCAGTTGATGCTGAGGTAGGAAGGGAACAGGCACGCAATTATGCCGAGAAAATCCAGAAAGCAAATGGTGGCCCCATGCCGTTTGTTTTCTACACAAATGGTTACGAGATATTTTTCTGGGACACTGAACAATACCCACCGCGAAAGGTATTTGGCTTTCCCACAATTGCTGATCTTGATCGTATGCAGTTTCTACGGGAAAACAACAAGGTACTATCAAGTGAGTTAATTAATACAGATATCGCAGGGCGTCCCTATCAGATTCAGGCAATTCGTTCTGTACTCGAACGTGTTGAGAAAAAGCATCGAAAGTTTCTTCTGGTCATGGCGACAGGCACAGGGAAAACACGGACTTGCATGGGACTCTTAGATGTTCTCATGCGTTCCAACTGGGTTCAGAAAGTTCTATTTCTTGTAGATCGAATTGCCCTTAGAGAACAGGCATTAGAGACTTTCAGGGAGCACCTTCCCAATGCGCCGGTATGGCCTAAAACAGGTGAGTTAAAGTTTGCTCCTGATAGGCGGATTTATTGCTCGACATATCCGACTATGCTCAACCTGATACAGCAGGAAGATTGCCCACTCAATCCTCATTATTTCGATATGATTGTTGCAGATGAAAGCCACCGGTCAATTTATAACGTCTATAAGAATATCTTTGATTATTTTGACGCTATTCAGCTTGGCCTTACTGCGACACCGAAGGACGCAATAGAACATAACACCTTTCAATTGTTTGACTGCGAAGATGGCTTGCCGACATTTGCATATTCTTATGAAGAGGCTATTAACAATATTCCGCCGTATTTGTCCGACTTTGAAGTTCTAAAACTACGTACCAGGTTTCAGCAGGAAGGAATTAACAGCGAAACGATAGCTGAAGCAGAAAAGAACAGGTTGATTCAGGATGGCGAAGATCCAGGTGAATTCAATTTTGAAGGAACGGAACTTGAAAAGAAGGTTACCAACAAGGGGACAAACGCGCTTATTGTACGCGAATTTATGGAGGAGTGCATAAAAGACTCAAACGGTGTCTTGCCTGGGAAAACGATATTCTTTGCAATCTCAAAGAAACACGCTTACAGGTTATGCGAAGTTTTTGATGCACTTTATCCAGAATACAGGGGACAGCTCGCGGAAGTTATTATTTCAGGCTTTAAAGGCGTTCATGGCAAAGGAGGTATTCTTGATCGTTTTAAAACCAAAGACATGCCACGCATTGCCATTAGCGTAGATATGCTGGATACCGGTATTGATGTGCTTGAAATTGTAAACCTTGTTTTTGCTAAACCGGTCTTTTCTTACACGAAATTCTGGCAAATGATTGGACGTGGCACGCGCGTACTCGATCCTGACAATATAAAACCGTGGTGTCCTGAAAAAGATAAGTTTCTCATAATAGACTGCTGGGAGAATTTTGAATATTTCAAAATGACGCCGAGAGGAAGAGAGCAAGGAGGAACACGTCCGCTTCCGGTCAGACTTTTTGAAGCTCGACTTGACAAATTATTTGTTTCTCAACAGAAAAAAGATGAAGCGGTTGAGCAGAAAACAGTTCGTACAATCAGAGAGAATATTACAGCATTACCAAAAAACTCCGTTGTTATTTTAGATAATCAGGTGCACCTGGAAAAGGTAATGGATGACAACTTCTGGATAAATGTAACAGACGAAAAACATGATTATCTGCGTCTGCACATGAGCCCGCTTATGCGTGTGTTATCAGATGCAGATTTTAAAGCGATGTATTTTGAACTGGATGGTATTGAAGCCCAGACAGCCAGATTGGCCGGAGACGATGAAAGATATGAAGCCCTGAAAGAAACAATCATTGAAAAGGTCAGCGAACTGCCATTGACCGTAAATGTTGTTGAACAGGAACGGGAATGGATCGAAAAGGTGCAGTCAAACCATTTCTGGGTAACAGCATCAGACGATAATCTTGATGAGATGATTGCGCGTCTTGCACCTCTTATGAAATACCGGCAGACACAGAAAACCCCTGAGAAGAAACTTAACATTCAGGATCTAATCACAGTGAAAGAAACAATTGAGTTTGGGCCTCAGCATGAACGCATAACCGTTGCCAAATACCGACGTAAGGTAGAAGAGTTCATTCGTGAACTTGTAAAAACAAATCCTGTACTTCAGAAAATTTTACAGGGAGAAGCTGTAACAGATGGAGAGTTGGAAGAATTAGCCAACATATTAAAAGAACACTATCCACATGTGACCGAGTATATATTGCAGGAGATTTATGATAACAAGAGTGCTAAGTTTATCCAGTTTATTAAGCACATTTTAGGTATTGAAGAGATAGCGACGTATACAGAAACTGTCTCTGTTGCCTTCGATGATTTTTTGCAAGAACACAACACTTTTGGCGAGAAGCAGATACAATTCATCCTGACCCTTAAGACATTTATCCTTCAACGTGGCACTGTAGATAAGAAAGATCTTATACAGGCACCATTTACGCAACTACATCCACAGGGCATTCGCGGTATTTTCCCTCCAGGCGAAATCGAAGAAATCCTTGGTTTTATACAGAAAATAGGGGCATAAGCCAAATAAATAGGGTAATGTTAGCTTGACATTACCCCATTTATCTGTTTTTAGAATAGGAAGTACGTTTTGTTAATGGTATATCAAATATGCAGTATTATTTATCTAGTGGAAAATTATGCATACGTGATATACCATCAAAACACTTGATAAAAACAGGCTAAAGGGATTGCTTAAGGCTGTAATCGGTTTACTGTCAGCCCTTTTTTATGGAACCGGCATTCTTGATTACAGATTTGCAATATAGTTGCAAATCTGTAAAGATTGTGGTATATTTCTCCCCATGATTGAACGCGTAGTTAAAAAACAAATATTACGTTTGGCGAAGCAGTATCCTGTTGTTACCATCACCGGTCCACGACAATCCGGAAAAACCACACTTTGCCAGGCTTTGTTTCCCCATAAATCCTATGTTTCGCTTGAGAATCCTGATAATAGGAGAGTAGCCGTCAAGGATCCAAGACAATTCCTTGCTGATTTCCCTGATGGGGTTGTTCTGGATGAAATTCAGAAGGCCCCGGAGTTGCTGTCATATATCCAGGGAATTGTTGATGAAAAGCAAAAAGAGGGAATGTTTATCATTACCGGTTCCCAGCAGTTTGAACTCATGGATTCAATTACCCAGTCTCTAGCCGGGCGGACAGCCCTGGTTAAGCTTCTTCCGTTTTCTTACGAAGAAATATACGGTCAGAAGAAGAGAAGGCAGGATATCAACAAAATTATATTTAAGGGTTTTTATCCCCGTATCTTTGATAAAAGACTGAATCCTACAGAGGCATTGGCCTTTTATATGGCAACCTATCTTGAACGTGATGTTCGTTCTATTATTCAGGTTCAGGATTTATCACGTTTTGAAATGTTTCTTAAAATATGTGCTACACAAACAGGACAGATCCTCAACCTTTCTCATCTAAGCAATGAGTGCGGTATTGCAGTCAATACCGTAAAAAGCTGGCTGTCTGTGCTTGAGGCCAGTTATATAATCTTTCTACTCAGGCCACATCACAAAAACTTTAGAAAACGACTAATCAAATCCCCCAAACTCTATTTTATCGATGTAGGGCTGGCGGCGTATCTGCTCGATATTCAGGATGAAACGCATGTAAAGAATCACCCGTTACGCGGCTCTTTGTTTGAGACATTTGTTGTTGCTGAAATATTAAAGAGGAGGTTTAACACTATCAAAACAAATAATCTCTACTATTTCCGTGATAACGTCGGCAACGAAGTAGATGTCCTGATGGATATGGGAAGCGAAGTGATTCCGATCGAAATCAAATCAGGTCAAACCATGAATGATGAGTTTATTAAAGGACTTAGTTATTACCGCACATTAAACCCCGCAGTGAAACAAAGCTGGCTGATTTATAGCGGAGACAAATATTATCAGGATGAAGGACATAAGATTTGTCCATATGATCAAATGACCAGAAAGATAGTTGATATATAGGGCCAGGTAGATGAATGCCGGGAGTTAAGGGACGCAAAATCATTTTACACAAATACATTAAAAAATATATCATTTAAAAAAATAATCACATAAAGGCACGGAGTCACAAAGAGTAAGGGTAATATATGGAGAACTAAAAGAAGTTAATCTTTGTGTTCTCGGCGTCTTTGCGTGAGTACTACTAATTTAAAAAGGACCTGGTTATGCTAACACCAAAGATGAAATCATTAATCAATCAGCTCTGGGATAACTTCTGGAGCGGAGGGATTGCGAATCCATTAACGGCAATTGAACAGATTTCCTACCTGTTATTTATGAGGCGGCTTGACGAGCTGGATTTGA
>JAANXD010000011.1 GCA_018263435.1 Candidatus Scalindua arabica
ATATATTCTGTTTATTAAATCTTAGTTTAACCTAAATTGAGCGATTTTGCCCGCCCGTACCGAACAGTACGTTCGGGCGGGTAGCCGCAACCTTGAGGTTGCGCAACTTACATAAACCCATCAAGTGATGAACAACGTCCGCCAAGGCGGACGACTACAACGGCATGTAATATTAAATCGCTCAATTTAGATATAAGAAACAAATAGAAAGGTAGAGTATGCACATCGATACCATAAACTTGATAGACATTCTAGAAAATAAGTTTGAAAAAGATCAAGCAAAAATAATAGCTAAGGCCATTGATGAGGCTATAGGAGAAAGTGTACAACAACAAAACCGTACTAGCGACCAAAGAAGATATAGCAATCCTTAAAGTTGATTTAACAAACGTCAAATCAGAACTTATAAAATGGATGTTCATTTTCTGGATAGGGCAGATAGGAGTTTTGACAGGGATTATCTTTGCCATGCTTAAAATAAAAGGATAAAGACCTTCATCTTTTAAATTCATTTTTTGCTTGCTTAGCGATCTGCGACTGCCCCGTAATGCAGTCGTGAACCAGTGCAACTTTCATCCTATTAAACCTTTCTGAGGTGAGCTTTGCCTGAAGAAAATTCAGCCGCAAAAATGCTCAAAATACGCAATGTTAACTACAATTTGATAGAACATACTTTTTGACCTCAAGTTTTGACGCTCCAAAATTTATCAGTAATCCATGCTCTATCCTCGAAGCACGAAGATAACCAAGTAATTGAGCTGTATGGTCACTAATAATTGCTTTACAAGCTTTCAACTCTATAATCAAACAGTTTTCTACATACAAATCAGCAATAAAATCTCCCAAAATCGTTCCATCTTCGTCTACGACCTGGAGAGGATGCTGTTGTTCAATCTTTAAACCTGCTTTTCTCAGCCGGTGTGCCAATCCGTTTTCATAAACTCTCTCCAAGTGACCATGACGAAGATATTGATGCAGAGAAAAGCTGATTTCCCTGATTAGATCACACAATCTAAATATTTCAGTTTGATCTTTCATGATTCTTTTGTGTCTTTTGTGCCTTTTTGTGGCTTAACACATCATTTTCTGGTATATTTTATACGTCTCTTTTGCAACCTTCTCCTGGGTAAAATTATTTAACACCCTTTGCCTGCCTTTTCTTGCCAATTCCACCCTCATATCTATATTATTGATTAATAACTTTAGCTTTGAAGCTAAATCATTAACATCGCCTTCTCTAAATACTAACCCACTGTCACCAATAACATTTGGAATCTCACCGGAGTCAGATCCGATGACTGGAACTTCACACGCCATTGCCTCAATCAATACCCTTCCAAATTGTTCCTTCCATTTCTTTGTAGTACGAGAAGGAAGCACTAAGCAGTCCATACAGTTTAAATATTCTGGAACCTGTGAAGAAGGAATAACATCTACAATCCTAATCTGTTCAGAGATACACAGGCGCTTCCCTTCTATCATTATCTTGTTTCTTAATTCCCCATCACCTACAAACAAGAGATTGACCTTGCGCTTTAGATTTGATACTGCTTCTAGCAAGTCCATAACTCCCTTTTCGTTTACAAGTCTGCCTATAAATCCAATAGTGTAATTGTCCAGCCTTAACTTAGACCTAAGCTCTGGCATTTCAGTCCTACAGTATATCAAATGGTCTACACCGTATGGAACTACCGAAAGTCGATCCTTACTAAAGCCCTTTCTGACAAGAACATCTCTTATTTCCTCACTAGCGGCTACCGCATAATCAGCATTTTCCAGGTTATATCGTTCAATCCAGGAAAATGGAAACGGATATACCTTGTAAATGTTCTGTAATGAGACAAACAAACATTTAGCACTATACCTCTTTGCCAGCCTAATTGCCTGATGAGTTACAAGACTATAATGCTCCTCCTCAATATGAATGATATCCGGGCGAATCTGCCTTACAACTTTTGCCAGTCCAGGGTGCCAGTGAAAATGATTAGAGCCACTTAATATGACTTTCTTAGGAATTATCTTATATTCTTTACAATATCTCTTCTCTAACCTGGTGTTTTGCCATTCTGTAGGTACAATTAAGACCAACTCTACATCTTTAAGCCTCGCCAATTCTTCGAATCGTTTATGATATACCTCAGATACTAAAGCCTTCCATATTACTAATACCTTCATTTCATATCTATTTGCCCAGCAATTGTAAAAGAATTACCTTGTCATCTTTTGTAAGAAACCTGAACAGCAGTAGGCAGAAAAAGTATATTAATGCACTTAGAAATATAACAAGTATCAGATGTATTNTTGACGTGATTAAGACTATGAATGCCCCCATAATAACTACACTAATTAACGGTCTTATCAGCATAGTAATAACATTAACCTTGCAGACATATTTTGCAACATAATACAGACCAAAGGCGAACAAAACTAGTTCCGTAATAACCGTTGCAGTACCTGCACCTAAATATCCATAGTGAGGAATTAGCCACATATTCATAGCTATATTTACAAATACACACGTCACGGCCATAATGGCATTAGTCTTCTGCCTGTCAACTGCAACCAAAATATTCAACAGAATGTAATTAACGAAGATAAAGATAAGCGCAATAGACAATATCTTTAATGCCGGAATTGTTTTCACATATTCCACGCCATAAATTGTATATATTAAAGGTTCAGATAACAGCAATGTGCCAACTGCTATTGGCAAGGCAATCGCCAAAAGATATCTGAATGATGTTTTGAAGACATTTTTCAGAGAATCTAAAGATTCCTTATACAAGCTGGATACAATAGGAAAGAGTGCACTTACAATCAGGGCCGGCAAAACACCTACTAACTCCATCAGTCTCATTGCTGCAGAATACCATCCTATCTCACTATTATCACCTCTGATTAGTGAAAGCATGACGACATCAATCTTAAAATAAATAACAGTGAAGATAACGGTCAATGCAAGCGGCAATGATTCTCGGAGAATGTACTTCCAGAACCTCAGATCAAAACGTGGACGTATTTCTACAATAGTCAAATACACCATGTAAAACCCAATGATTGAACTAATCAAATAGACTGTCAGAAAAACATTGGTTAAGCCTAAAAGTCCACATCCTACTACCAAAACCACTATACCTGATAAAAATAGAAGAATATGGTTTGTTCCTTTCAGGAATGCTTCTATGTCCATCCGCTCATGCGCATTAAGAACAGCACAAAAGAAATCTACCAAAGCCTTGAAAAACATTACCCCACCAAAGATCATCAGTATGGTAATAACATCAGCAGGATAATCAGTAAAAAGAACGAATAAACCTATTACAGAAATGCATATAAGCGAAAGGACAATCTTTAACGCTAGAATATTACCAACATATTCCCTGGTCAGCTCTTTTTGCCTGGACACATTCCTTATAAGTATTGTGCTTAAACCAAAATCTGCCACTATAAAACAGATTCCGGCAAAAGAGTATGCAAATGATAATTTACCAAAATCTTCATCACCCAACTTCCTTGCAATATATATAAAAAGAAGAGCTGGCAAGATCCTCGTAGATTCTGATAATATTTTATAGAAGATGTTACGCCTTGCTCGTTGTATTAAACCGTCTCTGGACACTTTTTGGATTCCCTAAATTGTGTTAATGAGCGAATCGCACCAGGGCAGGCTAAAATAATAGTCGCTGTTGTATTATTATGTATTCACAGCCTTGTCGGCTGCTCCTGGCCCCTAGATGCTTTCATGCAAGTTAAGCTTTTTAGCAAACATTGAAATTCCTATACACTAAAATAACGTTAAACAGACTGTAGTCTTTTCGTCATTTGTTTTATAATATCTTTAAAAAGACTTGATGCCTTAAAGACTTCTATACCAATAAGCTTCCCTGATTCATCAAGATCCATGTTCACTCCTGGTGAAAGCTCGATACTTTTTTCTTCTTGTCCTTCTTTGCCAAAGTAAAGAATATCCTCTTTTTCGTCATAAAAAACTCTAAAATCTTCCATCATTTTTTCCTCCATCTGCCAATCTTAATTCTGTTTTCTTTTTGTCCCTCTTGTAAAGGATGTATCGTCAAGAGAGTTACACATTCCCCTTAGGTAACATATGCTATCATAACCTCTCTAGCTTTACTATAAAGCTCAATCTTCATTGTGGCAATCAAATATAAGTAATCCTGAACTGGAGAAGAAACACCCGCCAATAGAAAGGTAGCAACATGCATATAAATACCATAAACTTGATGGACATTCTAGAGGATAAGTTTGAAAAAGATCAAGCGAAGATAATAGCTAAGGCCATTGATGAAGCTATAGGAGAAAGTGTACAACAACAAGCCACGGTATTAGCAACCAAAGAAGATATAGCAAACCTTAAAGTAGAATTAACAAACATAAAATCAGAACTTATAAAATGGATGTTTATTTTCTGGCTAGGACAGATAGGCGTTTTGACAGGAATTATCTTTGCCATGCTTAAAATAAAAGGCTAAAGCCCTCTTCACTTTTCTCAATTTTCATACATCTTTTTATTTATTTTCTATGTTTTATTGGTATTCCCTGTGGCTTCTTGCCCGACGTGTTGTTTGGTGGGTGCAGGTGAGAACTTTATTTTCCATCCTGCATTTATGGCTTCCTTATAGTTTTTAATTTTACAGCCTGGCCGAACAGGAACAAACGTAAGATAAGCTCAGCTTTACTTCCCCGGGCAAAAAACGCCGAGGGCTTTAAGATGTCCATACCCTTTTTGGCCCCTGTTTGGCCAGGTTTTGGTGTTGATAGAAACTTTCTCAACCTTATTTTAAAGGTTTTGCAGCCATTCGCTTCAGAGTCCTGGTAACCGGATCCACTCCAATGCCAGTATTCTCCAATGCTACTACTCCAAGAATCGGTTCAGAGCCTTCAGGACCAAAAATTACCTGAGTTACAGTTTCCGATCCCATGAACGAAACTCTGGCAAAACCATAATTATATTCCACTGGCTGCCCATTAGCTAATTCATACACCTCCTTCCCCTCAACCTGAATCCCCAACCGAATAAGGTCAGACTCTGGAACCATACAATCTATAGCTCCGGTATCTACTAAAAATTCTGCTTCGTACTGATTGCCTGCTTTTGTCAAATTGGCAATTGCGGCTGTCACCTTAATTATCCCCATTACATCTCACCTCATCTTCCTATTATACTTATATTAAATTATAATACAAAGGAATTCACATATACCACTTGAAAGTTTAACCAAAAAAGAGGCAAATACAAATCCTAAGAGGATACTACCTACATCCCCCATAAATACCTTTGCCTTCGGAAAATTGAAAGGCAAAAATCCTAACCCAACGACAAGACAGTACTAATCAAGGTAATATTAGATTTCTCTGCTATGTAGCAAGAAAACAGTGCTATAAATCCAAAACTTACAAATCCTGTCAAACCCGCAATTCCATCCATAAAGTTATAGAAATTTGCCGTGCCCGTAATAAATGTAATCCAGAAAAGAAAAATTAATATTGGAATTACTGAGGTTGGTATTCCCAGAAATAAACTGACGACTAGAGTAGAGATAATCAGCATAGATATTAATCTTATCTTTTGAGGAATTGAGAACCAATCTTCTAAAAGACCTATTAATCCTACGATACCTGCTAATATCGCAAAGATTTGAAATTGTGTAAAGAATAACCCCGTAAGTATAAAAGCCAGCCATATTCCAATCCCACCGCTTCGTGGTATAATTGCTGTGTGCGAACTACGTTCGTTGGGCGTATCAATCAGGCCAACTTTTAAACCAAATCGTGAGGTAAGAGCGGCGAAAAGTAGACTCAAGAAAAATGACAACAAAGAGCAAATTATAAACGGTTTTTCCATTGTATTAAATTAATAGTACAGATATCCGAAGTCTGAGACCAGAGGTCTGTCTTCATTTCACCGCCTGAATTATAAAAGGATCAGGGTTGTTTATCATTTTCCTCATGCCTAAGGCAGATTCGCCTCAGGCGAACAAGCATGCTACCAATAAAAGAGCAGTCGTCGGTCAATTTCTTATGTCCCATAGTGCGGCGGAGCCGCAACCAAAGTGACTAAAGTTAATGGCTTACTTTGTTCCAATAGATGTGAAAATAGCAAGTAATCCCCGCCAGAATGCACGTCGGGCAGGCGAACTGATTGGCAGGCGGGTAGGCACTTTAAACTTTAGTTCATTTTAGTCACTTTGCCTACGGCTTAACGCTCTTCCTTAGGGAATTCTTTCGATAGTTCAAATAGTTCCACCGCGAGTGCATAGGCCTTCTGATATACTCGCAAATCCTTAGCAGATTCAATTTTCATATCATTCCACCCTCTGATCTCCGACTTCTTTACCCCGCCTGCCCCGCTTGCCCAACCTGCCCCGTAAGGAGGAACGACCCGTCCTCCATAGTATTACGGAGCGAGGGCTGTACTGGGGGTGTAATACGCCTGCGGGGTGTATTTGGCAAACCCCACCTACACCTACGAGGTGTAGGTGGTCTCTAGCTTATTACAACCACTATGTTTTGATGATGAGTATGGTTCGTATTGTATTTGCAATTTAGTAACAAATATGTTAATATGCCTGAACGAACTGGCATATTACCTATTACAATGAAAAGGCCAGAAAAGAGATTGATAAGATGCCTGAAAGAACCTTAATATAGCACGGAAACGCATGAAGGAGATAAAAAGTGAAAACACATAAAGAAATGGTCAGTAAATGGATGCAAGATCCTAAATTTAAAAAAGAATATGATGACCTTAACGAAGAATTTACTATTCTTAAAGAAATGCTAAGAGAGCGTAAGGCTGCCAGATTAAGCCAGGCTGATGTTGCGAAACGTATGGGAACTAAGCCCCCTGCTAT
>JAANXD010000012.1 GCA_018263435.1 Candidatus Scalindua arabica
CGTCGGGCAGGGATTCATCCGGGCGGGTGACGGTTTTCTTGGCGGATATTATTTCATTGAACGAACCGGACGGACATAGTTGCTGGCATTCTCGTAACACCAGATTACGTTACCAGCGCCGTAAGCACCTCCTTTGAAGCGTACGCTCCACACGCCATCCAGATAACTGGCAGAATCATTTTTGTCACCTGTCCAGATACCGCTTTGCTTTACATCAAAAACAGTATCTATATACAGGTCACCAGCTAATCTACTCAATTCCAGTAGTGATGCGGCTTCCTCCACAGTAGGCAATCTCCAATCATGATACCCCGCATAACCTCTGCCATTTAAGTCCCCTACCCATTGTTTCGCTTCATTCCACCCCATATTCTTTTCAGAACCGGACTGATGCCACATCAAGCCTGTTGCATAGTTTATTACCACATTGTCTTCACTTATAGATTTATTCTCATAACGATGAGTAACTGTACTATATCCGTAAAATCCATAATCATGCTTTTTACGTATAGAAATATTCGAGATTGATTGCACATGATAAACAGATAAATCTCTATAAGTTGAATTCAGGGTAATTTGCGGCTCATCTTCTGCCAGCATAATCGGTGGACAAATGAATACAAATGATACGATTAAGATATGTAGTAGTAAATATTTTCTCATATTAATTATTTAGCAAAAATTTAAAAAATAGGAAGTGCTGATATATATTACGATTATAAACTCAAATGTAAATTAGGCAAGGGTTTTTTGTTGAGTAAGATGTGATTTGAGGTCTGATTATTTCTTTTTTTTAGTACGTTCATGCGTAGGCACAACAAGAACCGGACAAGAAGATCTATGCAATACCCCCTCACTGACGCTGCCAATCACCATATGGTAAACAGCACCATGTCCATGAGAACCAACAACAATCAAATCAATGTTTAACTTACTCGCTTCATCAAGAATAACTTCTACAGCTACTCCTTGAACAAGAAGAGACTCTGCATCTATTCCGGAACTCTGCAGTTTTTCCACCTCATTTTGTAACTCCTCACGTTTTTCTCTGAAATCCTCAGCAACTTTATCCAAAGCTGGTTGCGGACGACCCGGTCCAAAGCCCACAAAACCCAGATCAGGTTTTTCAGCATATAGCAACCATACTTTAGCAGACAAATCCAAAGCCAGGGTTTCTGCATAACGTAAGACTTTTTGGGAAGCACCGGATAAATCAACCAACCGCAACTAAAATATTCACTTTCTCTCTCCTAATTGTTTCATATTAACTTCTAGATTTATTGTATTAAATATACTCTCTTTTACAAGTATTATACCGGTAACTTATTTTAATCCTTCGGTGTAGAAGGTGTTCTGAACATTGATAGCCTAAGTGCTGGAGGCGTAATTAAGGTAGTAATGATTACCATAATTATTAAGGCCGTAAATATAGTGTCGCTGATCACACCGATACTTTTGCCTATCCCGGCATAAACCAACGTTACTTCTCCTCTAGGAATCATGGCAACACCAATAGCAATTCGATTAATGCCTTTTTCCAGCGCACACAAACCGCAAACCTGTTTACCAATAATTGCCGCAAGGGTTATTGCCAGAGATACTATCAGGACATGCTTATCGTAAAAAAGCTCCAGCTTTATCTGCATACCTATCAGGAGAAAGTATACCGGCACGAAGACAAAAGACGCCGGGCGCAAGATCTCCTGCATGCCGTGTTCGCCTCCTTTTAAATCCTTTAAACGAACCTCTCTTAAGATAAGTCCGGCTGCAAAGGCTCCCACTATGGTTGCCAGGCCGATAAGATTGGCTATATAAGAGAGTAAGAGACAGAAAACAATGGCCATCGTCAGCTTCCAACCCTCTACCTTCGCACGTGTTGTATAATAGCCAAGAAGCGGCGCTAACTTCAAACCCATGAATATAGCGCCCACAAGAAAGAGGATAGAGAATATTGAGGTCTTGACAATAGGAAAGGGATCTACACTTCCCGTTACTACAATGTCAGTAACTATAGCCAATATAAAGAGCACTATAATATCATCAAGAACCGCAGCACCCATAACTATACTCGACTCAGTAGTCTGAAGTTTTCCCAAGTCTTTAAATACACGTGCCTTTATACCTACACTTGTAGCACAGAGCGTAGCCCCCACAAAGAGATGAACATTAAAACCTGCATCAGGAAAGAAGTAAAGACTGGTAAAATATCCCAGCATAAAGGGTGTTATAACGCCACTCAAAGCTACCAGTAAAGAAGAAAGGCCCACCTTTACCATATCCCGTATGTTTGTCTCCAATCCAATTTCAAAGAGAAGAATTATTACACCAAATCTTGCCAGAAGGTCTACAAAGGTATGATTTCTCAGTGGAGCAAAGAATTCCCACCCTGTAAAATAGGCCAGATTTCCTACAATAATACCGAGTACCAGTTCTCCCAGAACTGCCGGTTGGCCAATTTTCTCAAATATTCCACCACCAATCTTTGCCGCTGCAAGTATGATGACTATACCAAGCAGGATAGGGGCAATAGGATCTTCATGACCATGAATTACCTTATCTGTTTTTTCTATAGAATGTTTTTGTGGCTCTGTTGTAGAGCTGTCTTGCTGGAATATTAGCTCCCGTATTGTTGATGCGAGGTCGTCGGATTCTTCTTCAGGCGATGAGTATATATGATGTGTACAAAATACCAGAAGTACTGATAAAAGAATAATAAAAGTATATTTAGATAATACTTTTGTCATTTTATTTTATGTCACAGAAATTTGCCTCTTGCTTCTTGCCTCCAGGAAGCTGTCCGAGGATTGTCATTCCGGACTCGATCCGGAATCTAATCCTTCCGTAAAAACTTATAATTACAGATTCTGAAATAAATTCAGAATGACAAAAAATGGTGCTTTTACTTATTCACGGGCAGCCTCTTGGTATCCTTCCATGATGAAATAATAATCATGGAAGAGAAAAGCTGAATTTCTCAGGTTTAACGATTATAATATCACAGTGCACTGTACGAACTACTTCCTCGGCAGTACTACCAATCAGTATATGTCTGATACCTGATCTTCCATGTGTACCCATAACTATCAGGTTTGCCTGTTGTTCCATGGCTATCTCTACTATATCAAACGCAGGTATTCCTTTTTTCAGCAATTTTTCATATTCAACCCCACTGAAATCAACAGTCTTCAGAAATTCATCATACTTGGTTTCATTCACCCGCTCTATCTCTTTAATTATTTCACCTGCCTCCTCCTCAGAATTTGCTGCATTTACATAAGGTTCAACAAATGACTCCTCATAAACGTGCAAGACAGTCAATTTACTCTTATGTGCCCTTGCCGTGGCAACAGCATATTCCAGCGCTATCCTGGAACAATCAGAAAGGTCAACAGGGACAATAATCCGTTTAAATCCAACATACTTCTTACCCCTGACAACCATAACAGGACAGCAGGCCTTTCTCGCAATCCTTTCAGCAACACTGCCCAATATAACTCTATCCACCCCCGCCTTTCCTTTTGTACCCACTGCCAAGAGATCTACTTTCTTCTCTTTTGCAATCTGTATTATTTCATTGAAGGGCTTGCCAAATCTTACAATGGGAACTATATGTCCTGCTGCCAATAATCCTTCAGGTAACATTGCCTTCATCTTCTCCATAGCTTCTACTTCAAGTTTCTGTTTCATGTCAGCATGTGCAGCACTTGATAGTAAATGTTTGTAATCATGGGGAAATTTTTCAATGATATGTAATAAATAAAGCTTTGTCTTCATGCACTTGGTTACTCCCAGACAGATGTCCAGAGCAACCTTTGAATATTCCGAGAAATCTGTTGCGGTAAGAATGCATCTATTTGGAAATTGGCTCATAACTGTAACTCTTTTTCAAATAATCTCTTGTACGTAATCTCACACGATTTTATGGTATAATAATTAAACCGTATTTTTCATAAAATACAACCTAAAAGTCCAAAACAGAAAGTACCTGCAATGACTAAAGCTATAAAGATATCCTGATTCATAACTGTTTATATACTCTCTGTTTTTTGTTTTGAAAATACCCTATTCTATGCTAATAATAACTTTCAACTTTCTTTGTTAGACTGACTACGCTTCGCCTTGGTTTAACGTTGCCAAAATTGGCTAAGATACTTATGCCTATTGTAGCGGAAACCTTTAGGTTTCCACGTCCATCGTTAGCAGGGAAAGATGTTTACATGAAAACTGGCATTCACCCCATGGTGAATGGAGGTCTAAAGACCTCCGCTACATTTTATCCAACATCAAAAGGAATACATGACTAAAAAGGCATACAAAAAAGGGTTTAATCTTATAGAGACATATCCTGTAAAGTTTGCTAAGACCATAGTATTTGTAAAACATAATGGCCCGGCAGTTAATTACAGTTTTTCCTTTCCCGATAAAAAGGTTGAGCATATCATAGTAAATCTATGTCCCACTGAACCATGGGCACTTCCCAACCGGGCAATCCTTAGAAACCGAACACATGATTTCTTAAATAAACTGGAAACTGTAAGGGAGGAGTACTTTCCTGATTCACACTGTCATGTCGTTGTTAACCATCAGGAATCAAATCTTATTAATGAATTAAACCAATATAAGGCCGGCACAGACAGAATCTACCCTTCTACAAAGGAAGAATATCTCCATTTACATACCATGGAGCCGGTATATCCTTATGATGCACCTGTTCTGATTGTAAAGAATATTCTTGGATTAGATATTGCATTTGGCCAGAATACCATAGAACACAGTATACTCTTATTAGACCCTCAGGATGTTACAGGTATTTTCGAACACTATATCAAAAAAAGCGAATTTAATACCCGCCTTATACCAATCTCCGGAACAGGTTTGAAAGATAATAAAATCCTCAAGGTAAAACCCGGTACTCCTATCAAAAGTATGTTGGAACTCTACGTTAGAACAGATATCAAATATCGCGTGTTTCTTGATGGGCTACTGAATGGCACTGAAGTTAAAGATTTGAATCAAAAGATTAATTGGTCTACAAAGAATATTGTAGTAATAGAGGAAAGAGACTATAAGACGCCTTTCCATTACATAAGGACTAAAGAACTGCACTTTACGACAAGTCTTATGGGAGAATTGAGATGTTGTGTATATTGCAATTTTTGTGATGATATATGCCCTGTGAACCTGGAACCTGCCCTTTACTGGCACTGCTATGATCGTGGTGAAAAACATAAGGCGCATCTTTACGCATTGGAGAAATGTATAGAATGTGGACTCTGCAGCTTTACATGTCCTTCGAAACTGGAACTGCTTCAGGTTATTAGAGAATGCAAATTATTAAAGTAATATAAAAACATAGATGAAAAAAACCTTTAAAAACATTGAAACAATTTTAAATAAAAGTCTGAACGGTATCGAGACGTTTATTCAATCACATCCAAAGGTGAATTTCCTTTTCGGGGCGTTATTCGAAGCAACTGACGGACTGATAAGAAGCACAAAGGATACGGCAAAGAACCCGCCGTACATTCGAAGAGGAATGGATGCTAAACAATACATGGGCGGTATTCTGACAGCACTGTTTTTTGGATGGGTTGTGCCCGCAATATACTTCTATGGATTTATGTGTGTTGTCCCTAAGCTTATAGTGTCCTTCGTGGTAGGTGTGTTTATTATAGATGTAATATGGGTGATACTGGCCAGAGAAGAGAGAATCAATGAAGGGGGATTTGTAACCTGTCTATTTATCCCTGCTTTTCTGCCGCCACAGGCGCCTCTCTGGTTAATTGGTGTTGGAGCGGGAATCAGTATTTTGTTCAGAAATATACTTGGCGGTGTTGGCCATAATCTCGTTAACCCCGCCCTGTTTGGTCGTCTGCTGCTGACTATATGCTTTCCGACAATGGTCGTATCCGGTTGGCAGGAACCTTCCACTGGCATACCAACCATCAAATCCTTAATGTATGGAGTTGATGCAGTAACGCATGCAACGCCTCTCATGGCCTTCAAGGAAACTGGTAAGACGGCATCTTTCTTATCTCTGATGTTCGGTGCAAACACAGGCTCTCTTGGAGAAACGTGCAGGATTGCCCTCATTATAACGGGAATATGGTTGTGTGTGAAAAGGATTGCAAACTGGAGAATTCCAGTTGCTTATTTAGGAAGTGTATTTGTCTTGTCCGCCATTTTCTCTCTGATGGTAGGTAAAACCGCTGCACCTCCTATATTTCAACTCTTGAGTGGAGGCCTTATCTTTGCCGCTTTCTTTATGGCAACAGACCCGATTACAACTACATACAGTCAAGCCGGCAAGTGGATATTCGGTATAGGTTGTGGCCTTATCACAGTTGTGATTAGGAATTTCACATCAATACCGGAAGGTATAATGTATGCGATACTACTCATGAATCTTCTCAGCGTCCCGATTCAAACCATTATACTGAAGATAAAATATAGAACGTAACGGGACTCTGGAATCCTCCAGAAATGGAGGTATAACCTTGCTTTCGCAAGGAATCCAGTCCTATACTGATGATGGTGTGAAAAAAAGAAGTTTTATAGAAGAATTAAGAAAACAGTTAAATAATGAACGAGTACAAAATATTTTTAACAAGAGTCCTTTCGGTCTGTCTTATTACGGCAATACCGTGTGCGATATTGCTGGCGCTCTATTTTATCGCTGCTCCAAGAATAGCCGAATATCACGAGATAAAACTTAAGAAATCTGTCCTCGACATCTTCAGTATCCCGTATCGTACCGAAGAAAAACAATTCCTTGGCCTTAAACTCAAGAAAGTTGACAAGAAAGATGTAAGAAATATTTTCGAAAATAGCATCACAGTAGAATCACTACCAGGCCAGTACAATGAACAAACGGAAGAATGGAAAAATGAGAAAGAACTTTTTAAGTATTACAAGGATGAAGAGTTGCAGGGTATAGGATTTATTGCCACACGGCTTGGTTATGGATTTAACAAAGCAGCAGATATTTCCCTGTTCATTTGCGTTGGCCCTGATTTGGAAACTGTAAAAGGTATAGAGGTGCTGGATCATGCTGAAACGCCCGGCCTTGGAGGCAGAATGACGGAAGAGGAATTCAAGAAGCAATTTGTCGGAAAAAAGCTGAAGCCGAGACTGTCAATCGTAAGAGGAAGAAAAACAATTGGCTCTAATGAGGTGCACGCCATTACAGGCGCCTCCTATACAAGCAAGGGAATAGAGGATATCATTAACGAAGCGATGGAAACCTTCTGGCAGGAAATGGAGGCAGATAAGAGATGAATATGATTTTAACAAATTGTCTAATGGAAACTTTTGTCTCAAAATCCGAAACACGAAGCTCGAAATCCGAGAAAACCAAAAACTCAAAAAAGCTGTTTAGAATTTCTACTACTTGGTATTCGAATTTGTTTCGTATTTCGATATTCGGATTTATTCTTATTTACACAAGACCTATTGTTGTAAGCATTTAAAATGAGATTTCCTATACTATCAAGATATTTAAGGCAGGTATCAAAATTTTTTTTAAGAGATAACTATATAATCTCAGCCGCTGCAGGTTTGGGATTCTGTTCAGCACTGGCGGTAACAAATAAGATGGAAAACTCTCTTACAATGGGAGTAGGTGTCGTATTTGTAACCTGTGTCAGCTTCTGTCTTGTATACCCGTTTAAGAAATTAATAATAGCATCCGGCACACATCACAAGATTACGTTACTCATGATTATCATCTCTGTATTCGTAACCATATTCAACCTGATAGCCCAGACAATAATCCCTAGAATAGCCTTTAACATACAAGCATACATTGACCTGATTACAACAAACTGTATCGTCCTCGCTGTAATATCTGAAGGCCTGACATATGAATTCTGGGATGCACAGAAGAAGATATTGAAGGCGTGCCTAGGCTACTCTATTGCACTTATTTTCCTGGCACTTATGAGAGAACCTCTGGGGTTCGGGACACTGATGAATTTCCGGATACTTCCTGAAAGTTTTCCTGTAGTGGTATTGATGATAACACCTGTGGGTGGTTTCTTTGCCCTGGCATTATGGAGGTTCATGCTCAGACCACTATTTGTCAAAACCGGTGTTGTTTATCAGGAAATTCTACAAAAAGAAGAGGAGTCTGTAGACATTGAAGTCCCGGCAAAAACAGAGACATCAGGATTCAAAATATCCAAGAAGTTTATAATAATCATAGCTATAGGAATTCTCCTCATCATCAGTCTAGTCACAAATGTAAAGGCGCTTTCATTTGTAAACAGCCAGTTTGCAATTCTTTTACCTATTTTCTTGAGTGCTCTTTTCTTTGACGGTATTGTTTTAAGTAAACTACTGGGGATATGTCCCCTGCTTAACAAATCAAGACAGATTGATGCTGCATGGAAGATGGGAGTGGCAGTTGTTATCGTGGTTACATTATCTGCAAGCCTTAACTGGATAGTTTATAATAAAGTATTGATAGGAGCCAGTAACTATATTTCTGCAATCTCCCCGGTTCCAATAAGACTCGAGAAGATATTCTATCTCACTGTATTTATTGTAACTATCGCTACCTTTGTACAAATCCTGGGAGTACTGCTTCGACGTTTTGCTATGGATGTATATGAACAAATGGGACAATTTCTGGAACTAATTACCGTGAACTGTATTGTTCTTGCCAGTTCTACATTTACCATTCCACCAGGTATGTCTTTTATGGCTACTACTGTCACAGCCTTCGGCTTTGGCCTCCACTGGTTAATGGTATGCGTATGGCTGGCTGTACTAAGACGACATAGGTTATTTGTTCCGTTAAACTCATGGGATGAAGATTCCGTTGCTATATTATTGCTGGGTATAATGGCGGCCATATTTACAGGTATCGGTTTGATACACATTTTATAAAGACATCTGCAATTGAAATATCGTAGCGGAAACTGTTCGGCTAAGCTCATGCCGAAGCCAAGTATAAAGTGTCTAAAGTGAACTAAAGTGCCTAAAGTTAAAATATAAAAGATTCTTTTCTACCATAACTTTAGCTCACTTCAAACTTCCTGCCCGAACTGATTGGCAGGCTGGTAGGCACTTTTAAATTTTTATGACACAAAAAAGACTTTCGAAAAAAGAAGGTTTTACAGAGTAATAGTATAAATAGGAACAAAATATGATCACTTCAATATTGCTGTGTATTGGTATCATCATCATAATCATGTTATCCATGGCCGGGCTCAGCGAGATAACATACCAGCTTTTTGGTAAAGGAAAGAAGCTTAGACTTAGTATACATAGTGATGATGATTTCAAGAAGGATCTCGTCATTGAAGGTGGAGACAAATTACTCAACGTACTTCAAAACAAGGAATATCATATACCTTCCGGTTGCGGTGGAAATGCCACATGCGGACTATGCAAGGTTAAGTTACTTACTGATATGGGATCATACTCACCAACCGAAATACCTCTTTTCGATTGCAAGTCAAGAGAAGAGACCAGAAAGTTTCTTGAGGAAGGCAAAGGGGATGGGTATACAAGGCTTTCATGCCAGGTAAGAGTGGACAAGGATGTTGACATATATCTACCAAAGTCAACATTACATGTTAAGAAATACACTGCCCGTGTGGTCAAAAAGATCCAGCTGACCTCAGATAAGTTTGAAATCAGTTTGCTTCCATTCCAAAGGTTCAACTTCACCCCCGGACAGTATATACAAATAGGATTACCTGAGGATTATGTTGAGCAGCATTACAAGAAATACGGTGAACAGATAAGGTGCTTTTGTAATGAATCAGGAAATGACTTTATCCCCTATACCCCTGGTATTGACCTTTATAGAGCCTATTCAATTGCTGCGGAGAAGAAAGAAATAATAAAATTGATTACAAGAACTGCACCTATAAACCCGCGTGTGCCGATTGAAGACGGCGGAGTCCCCTGCCTTGGGCCTAATTGTGTAAAAGAGTATCTTCAGGACGAATCAATATGGAACTTATGGTCCGGGGACAGGATTCGATTTACAGGCCCTTATGGCCACTTCCTTCTGAAGAAGCAACACCATACTGCCGTTTTTGTGGCAGGTGGAGCGGGGCTTGCACCCATATTATCGCTCATGGAGCAATGGTTCAGTGAAGGACGCAAAGACAATATCTACTTCTTCCTGGGGGAAAGGCGATTTCAGGATATTCCATTGCTATATATATTGAAATGGCTGCACTGGCAGAAAGAACATGCCAATTTCAAGTTCATACCCGTAATGTCAGGCGCATTTAGAGGAGACAACCCTTCAGAACTGGACGACAAAGATAAGGAATGCTTCTCCAATGCATCAGAAGAACATAAAAGAGATATCACAAAATCTGGTTTGATTGATAAGAATGAAGCAAAGTGGCTTGGTGAAGTAGGCTTTATTGGCCCATTGCTCACTAAATATCTTACACATAACCCTAACATAACATTTTATCTATGCGGCCCTGCACCAATGACTGTAACCGTAATTGATGCAGCCGCCAATAATCTGGGTATAACAAAGGAAAATGTTCTATTCGATGACTTTACGGGCACCCTTACGCCATCCCTCGACCTGATTTACCAGAAACTTGAGATCTCAAATATCATCAGGGAGCAGGGACTGCATCACACCGACATTGACATAGAGAAGATGAGTAATATCATGATCATAAAATTGATATTAAGAGACAAAATCGATGAGGCGTATGAATTCCTGGATAAAGTACGGAAGGCACTGAAAAAAACAGAGAGAAAAGAAGACGACTTCGAATCACTATTTGAGGAGTATGAATAGGCAACAGGCCTCTCTTTCGAGAGGATTCCAATTCTGGAATCCTCTCGAAAGAGAGGCCATTCATGTTTACACAACTAATGATAGCTAAATCAATGTTGTTTCACCTTTTTTAGTTTCCGTCTTACTGTTGTGCGCTTTGTAACTTTGCTTATTAATGGATACTTTTCCGGGTTTTCCAGATTATCTATTTCCAGATCAACATCCAGATCCGGCCAATGGAGATGAAAGCCATGAAGCAGTTTGACATTTTGAATGGATTTTAAGGTTTGATCTCTAAAATATGGATACTGATCGTAATTTAAAAAATATTCTTTGCCATTTACAAAAATCCATATTCCTGAAGGAGTTATATTCTCAACGCTGGCTGAAATGCCTTTTCCACTCTTTAATGATTTCATTCTTTCGTTTCTCCACAATTTTTTGAATTTGATTTAATTTCTTCTTGTTTAATCCGTAGTAAGTGTCGAGAGTATAATTGGTTCAATCCAGAACTTAGCCTCACCATCTTCACAACTGACATGAACATGAATTCTTTCCTCTTCATTGGACAAAAAGTAGAATTTATAACCTTTCTCCCTGAAAACAGTCGGACTCATATTAAAACATTACAAGGTTTATAGTACCTATTTGATTTTTGAGCACAATATAATTTATATATTATTGTATGTGTTGAATATTAAAACTACAAGCCATTTAAGTCAAGGGAAAAGGAAGGTTAGTATTTTATACCTTAATATCTGTAGTTTCTTGAATATCTTCATCAATAGAAATACGATAGAAATATTTATTGATTTTATTTGTCTTTCCAATTAACATACCTGCTCTCATTATTATGCTTTCTCAATAAGTTGAGGAATACCTCCCCTTAATCCCCTCCTTGCGAAGGAGGGGAAATGGGGTGGTTAAAATTAATAAGTATTCCTCAGCTTATTGAGAACAATCTCACAATTTACTAAAATATATTTCCAGACATTAATGTAGGAGTATTAAGAATGATTCTTCAAGATAAGACAATACTCATTGCCAACATATCAGGCAAACGCAGCACCGGTTGGGCAATAGCACAATCTCTTGCAAATCAGGGTGCAAAGGTTGCATATACTTACCAGAATGAAAGATTAGGCAATGAAGTCAAGAAGCTTTTCGAACCTTTAGACGCAATAGACGTTGGGGAATGCGATGTTACTTCTGACGACGATATAGACAAACTTTTTGACAGACTGGGTAATAATGTTGATGCCCTGGACGGGCTGATTCATACCCCTGCATTTGCTAAAGAAGAAGATCTGGCCGGTAGTTTTGTAGATACCTCACGGGATGGATTTCAACTTGCCCTGGACATAAGCTGTTTCTCATTAGTCGCTTTATGTAAACGCGCACTCCCACTTCTGGAAGTACGTGGTGGAGCCGTAATAGCGCTTACATATATCGGCGGGGAAAGAGCCGTTAAGAATTATAATGTAATGGGTGTTGCCAAAGCAGCGCTTGAATCCAGTATTAGATACTTAGCTGCTGATTTAGGCCCGAAGAATATTCGAGTGAACGCAATCTCTGCCGGCCCAATGCGAACACTGGCAGCAAGAGGTATAAAGGATTTTATGTCTATGTATGAGGGTGCGAAAGATAAGACTCCTTTAAAACGCAACATAAAAACAAGTGAAGTAGGTGATACAACTTCTTTTCTGTGCAGTAGTTTGGCAAGCGGTATTACAGGAGAAATAATCCACGTCGATGCAGGATATCATGCTATCGGCGTGTAAGTTAAATAACGGGACGCACTTGCCTACCGGCAAGCAGGGATTTTCACAGATACCTGTCCGACTTCGCTCATCCATATCATTCAGGCGGGCGCACTGATTAGAGACTTTTCCGTACCGCTGCTTCAGGTCCAATCAACATGATTGAATCAGCAAAAGACTTTTCCATTCAAACTAACAATTATCAATATTCTGGCAATGGCCAGTTCTCTCTGAACGCCTCAAGTTTAATTTCTCTCTCTATTTCCTCTGTAATATTATATTTTTGCCTCACTTCTTGCAGGTACTTCTCTGCCAAATTATTCATAGGTGCATTCGGGTCTTCAATAAATGCTCTAAGTTCTTTATCTTCTGCCATAACTATTTCTTTGAAGATTTCACGCCTTGTTTGCTCTGATAGACCAAATAGAGTTTCTGATTTAGCACGCTGTATTATATATTGTTCAAAACCTTCTCTTATATTGAATTCAATTTTTCCTTTATTTTCAGGATATCCCCAATCGACCATAGCAATATCGTAGGGTTCACCAATAACGCTCATTTCACTGTGAAGATATAACGTAATTTCTTCAATATCCTTATCTTTAGAAGTTATAACTTTAGGTTCATCTCCCAATTAGTTGGAGAAAAATGATACCAATTATGAATTAAACTATTGCAAAGAGTGGACATCCGGTATTCTTATAAGTAGATACATTAGCAATATAATCTATTTATAGGAGACCAGCAATGTCCACGTTAAGTATATTACCATATTTTCCATTTAACCGAGTACGAATTATCAAACAATCAGTCTCATCTGATTCAGATATATCACAACTTACGGCAATACCAGATCAGCGATTTAGCCCTAAATGCCATATGTGTGGTTCTAAAGCACAACGTATTCATAGTCATGAGAAACGGTCTATCCGTGATCTGAACATTGGTTCAACACGTGTATGGATAAACTGTTCGTATCGTAAGGTTATATGTAAACCATGTAACCGAATAGTTGTTGAAGATTTAGAATTTTTTGAACCATACATTCGTGTCACTCGTCGTTTAGCATCGTTTATTTATGAGTTATGTAAAGTATTAACCGTAAAGGATGTTGCAAAACATTTTGGAATTAACTGGAAAACTGTCAAGACTATTGACAAGTATTTCCTTGAACAACAATACGGAGAAACAAACTATGATGGTCTTCGTATACTGGCAGTTGACGAAATAGCTATTTCTAAGGGGCACCACTACATGACAGTTGTTTTGGACTATTTGAGTGGCCGAGTTGTCTGGGTCGGAAAGGGCCGAACCAAAGAGACCTTGATAGATTTCTTTAATGGTATGACCAATGAACAAAGACAAGCAATTGAAGCTATAGCCATGGATATGTGGGACCCTTATATCCATACGGTAAAAAGCCAAGTACCTCATGTTAAGATAGTCTTCGATCTTTTTCATGTGGTTTCAAGTTTTGGTAAAGTTATTGACAAGGTACGCAATGCCGAATTCCGTAAAGCCACAAAACAGGATAAAGATGTCTATATAGGTTCGAAATACATTCTGTTAAAGAACAAGCGAAACATTCGCAAGAAAGAACATCGAGAGCATTTGAAACAACTCTTATCGCTCAACGAGACAATAAATACTGTATTGATTCTTAAAGACAAGCTCAAGCATCTTTGGTATTACCGATCGCGAGTGTGGGCTAAAAAGGCACTTGCTGAGTGGTGTCTTTTAGCTGATACGCTTAATCATCCTTATGTAAGGAAATTTACTAACATGCTCAAACGTTATAGCTATGGAATCCTGAATCACTGTGACTACTCTATCCATACCAGTAAACTCGAAGGGGTTAACAACAAAATCAAAGTCATTAAAAGAAAGGCGTATGGATTCTTAGACGAACGGTACTTTTCCTTAAAAATTATACAAGCTTTCTCCAACTAATTGGGAGATGAACCAAAAAAGTTAACGTATTAAATATCTTTCCTCCTCCGAACTCCGAACTTTT
>JAANXD010000013.1 GCA_018263435.1 Candidatus Scalindua arabica
CTCTTCCGATCTCGCCATGAAAATGGCCTTGCAAACAATACAGGCCAGGTAGGCAAGAATCTTGTTTTTTCTGCTGGTGGTATAGGCGGAGGTGATCTTGTTTATGAAAAATTGGGTAGTTTGAAAGCCGAATCTCTGAAATACCAGGGACTCTTTGTCAACCGCGGACTACAGGATTGGTATTTTATTAATGATCCTGAATGGGGAAAACGGCAGAAGGGAGGAACCATTGATTTCTTATTTGAACATCCCCGTCCTATTGGAAAGGCAAAAGAACAGAAATGGGACGACGATGGCAATCTGATCTGGGGAGTGCCATTCAAAAAGGCATTAAAATCTTATTTTACAACAAAGCGCCTTGTAAAATTTGAGACTTTTTGCGATTGGTTGCCGACAGATAATTGCTTTGTATCCCTGGATAGCCGGGTAAAAGACAAATGGGGAACACCGGTAGCACGCATAAGGGTTGGATATCATCCTCACGATATCAAGGTAGGCAGGTATATGGGAGAAAAGTCGAAGAACATTTTGGAATCAATGGGAGCGGAAAATATATATTCAAACGTCAGCGGTTCCCCGCCGCCAAATCTTGTAGCAGGTGGATGCCGGTTTGGTAAAGATCCTGAAAAATCTGTGCTTGATCCGGATTGCCGTGCGCATGATGTTGATAACCTATACGTTACCGATGGGAGCTTTATGCCAACGGGTGGAAGCGTTCCTTACACCTGGACTATCTACGCAAACGCATTCCGTGTTGCAGACAAGATTGTAAAGCATTTAGGTGGATAAAATGCAAATTTAGACGAGATTTGCCGGGTGATGAGAGTATGTAGATTTTGCTAACAGACAATAAAGATGTAATGGGATAGTGTAAATACCTGGTTAGCTGTCAAGCTGAATTGGATAGTTTATGATAAATGTTGGAGAAAAACTAAGCCGAGTTGCTATGCATATTCATACAGAGGAACAGTTTCTACAGGAACTGTAGATTTTTTTAATAACTGTTCAATGTGCCGAATCGTTTCAGGCTTTAAAAGAACATCATCGCACACAGAACATACTTCGGCAGGAACTTGATCAATAACTACAACTTTCCCCTTATAGCGAACAGTATGTAAAATACTTTTTCCTTCATACTCTCCAGGACACCCTTTAATACTACATTTCATTTTATTATCTCCTTTGAATAGGTGTTTCCATTTAATGATATTACTATTTTTCTTCAAAAATAGCTTCTGCAAAGACGAAGTGTAATCTATTGCTATTTACTTTAATTGTAGCAATAAAATCATAAAATGGAAGATATAAAAAGTACTAAGTATAGGTTAAGCATCTTTCAGGCCATACACACTCAAAGTCATTGAATTAAGAAGTGTGGCAAGCTTTTAGATTTGCATCCTCACGTACAGAGGCAAGGCTAAAGTCTTGCCTTGCAATAATGTGTAATGAATCGCTTAATTCAATGACTTTGCCTGCATATCCTGAGGTATTAATGAAAACATGACAGAGTCGTAAATCTTGTCACGCACCACATGGCGGTTTCTGTGAACCCCTTCCCTGACGGCGCCAACTTTCTCGGCAACACGTTGGCTGGCCCTGTTCTGAACTGCAACAACGATTTCAAGACGTGTGAAACCCAGCTTCCCGAAGCCGAGCCTGCTGATGAGCCTGACCGTGGCAGTCGCTATTCCTCTCCCTGTCTGACTTGACCTGACCCAATAGCCGAGGTTGGCGAAGTTGTGCTTCCGGTTGATTTGATCGATAGCACAGCCGCCAAGAAAAGTATTGTCTTTCGTATCGAATATAACGAAATCATATTCGATACCTTCCGACCACATTTGTGGTCTGGAACTGAGCCATGATGTGCAATCAGACATAGAGTAGTCTGGATGGCACCATGGCGCCCACTTTAACATCTCATGCATTGTCTCCTGCACACCTTCACAGATTACGGCAGCATCTTCCAGCCGACAGGGACGTATGATAATATTTCCATCAGTAAGTTCTATTTTAGTTTCCATTATTTATGCAAGAATGGCTAGATGTGGTAACTCTTCTAAGTCAAAGAGATAGTGGCTCGTCTTGTTCCTATAATATAAAATTCTTCACCCGTCAAATTTTTCCTGCAATTGCTGATTCAAAACCTGTAGAAACAATGCCCATTGCTTTTGAAACAGTTTCGTTAGTACCTTTTTCATCTAATTTTATTAAAGCATTAATAATCTTGTGCCTTAACTTTCTTAAATCTCTTTTTTCTCTTTCGCAGTTTTCCATTTTATTCTCCTATACTTTAAACATTTGCCGTCCAACTAATTTGTTTAACTTGGCGCTCAATTTTTTTGAATAATAATTTGCTTTCAAGAGGGTTTCGATAAAATTCATAATAAGGGGATTCTTTAAAATTTTTAACAACAAAAATGTAGAAGCGGTTTTTGAGAATGTCGGCAACCTTGTATTCTTTGGTTGTCAAAGAAATAGCACCAAAACTTTCAAAAAGCCCTTTAACTTCAATTCCCAAAAAGTTTGTATTATTATCGTTTGTTAATTTAAAATCAAAACCACAACCCAGTTTTGTTGTATTTTCCAAATGAAAATTTTTAAACTCGGGAATTTCATGGTAATTAATTTCAAAAAAGTTTTCAGCTGCTTGTCCAGTTAAAAGTCTCTTAGCAAAAGAATGTTCATCCGGTTTATCATATTTCATTGATACTTTTTCCTCAAGTATGTCAATTTCACCATTTTGATAAGTAAGCTTTTTGATCATGCCAGAAAATTCTTGTAAGTTAAGAGATTTATATTTTTCATATATTTGTTTACAGTAATCCCTCATTGGTCTTTTGTGCCAACCCTTTCTCTTGTTCGGAAAGACCGGATCAAATTCATCACGATAGTTTTTAATGGATGCCGGTTTTGATCCCAAAGCAAAGCCAATGACATTAAATGCCTCAACAAAACTTGAGAATCCAAGGGGCTTTAAGCCGGGTACATCAAACTTTGATAAATATAACCCAGCTAAAATAAGTTTATCTCGTTTTGTAAAGCTTTTTAGTATCTTTCTCATTTTGTTAAATCGTCATACTATCAATATTTAATACTCTTATTATTTAAAGATCATAGATCGGTACAGTATTTAAGTCAACAAATTTAAGGGGAGTTTGGGAATAGACCTTAAAAGTTTAGGTTCCCGCCAGGGTCGGATCTTGAAGCTGCCCACAGGGTTGTCCTCAGGCGACAATCTGCTTGCCTGAATAAGGTACAGGCAGGTAAGGTTGAATCGGCAGTATCAGGAGCAGGCTATACGAGAAAAGTCCTCGGCACCTTTTGTTCGGGGATTGTCATTCCGGACTCGATCAGGAATCTAATTATTGTCAGTAAATACTGATAATTAAAGATTCTGAAACCTGCCAGACTCCGTCATTCGGGCGGGTAAATCCAGAATGATAAAAAGCCTAGAGATTTGAATTTGAACAGCTAATGAATCTTCTTTGATATTATTAGATTGAGTGTTTAAATGAGTAACAGAAGCTATTAATTTCACTGACAATTTATCAATTTGTGATTCAGATAAATTATCTAACTCCAACTTGAATCACCAAAGGCTCTTAACATGTGAATAGTTTAGTATTCTTTTATCTTTAGTGAGGATAGTTGCATTTTCCTCTCGTGCAGTTGTCACAATGATTTGGTCGGCGGGGTCATCATGGAAAGGTTGTGGTAAAATGGTGGAGCGATAAGCCAAAACGGGATATAGAGGAACAAGCCTGAGTTTATACATGTCCAGTGCCTCGTGAATCCACTTTTCAGGGTCACAGGAAATACCTATTCTGCCGTTTTCAAGAAGCTTACTAAACTCCCAGGGAGAGATTGCCGACAAAAGCATTTCGTCGTATTTTTCCTCATTGGTTATAATAGATTTTACTTTTCGTGAAAGCTTCTGTGGATGCATGTGCCACCAAATCCAGGTATGAGTATCTAATAGATATCTCACTTGCAAGCTTCCCACATATTATCACCTAATGGTTTTACAATATCTTTTTCAAAGACGAGTGCGTCTGCTAATTTCCCTGGAACAGGCTTTTGCTCGGATTTTCTAAAAGGGATAAGCTCTGCAAGCGGTTTTCCCCTTTTTGTAATAACCAGGCTTTCATTTGATTTGGCTACCTGATCAATAATTTTTAACGCATACGCTTTGAATTTGGTAATAGCCATAGTTTTCATGATAGTCCTCCTGTCTGATATTATGCAGGTATTGTAGTCATTTTAAATAGTCATGTCAAAAATAAACTTTTTTGGAGCATATTAATACAATAAGAAAATATTCATTATGTAAAGATAATAGATTGGTACAGTATTAAAGGGGAATTTGGGAATAGGCTGTATGAAAATTATCATTAAGATGGGTAAATTCAGAGCTATGCATTCGCTGCCCTGGGATTACTTTTTCTTCTTTATATATTTAACATTTTCGATACCCTTGAAATCGGCATCCTGAGTCCATACGGTTGCCTGATAAAGACTACCGGTAGCCAAAATTATACTATCGGCCATAGGAATGCTGAGTTCAAGACTGAGCTTAGCAGCTATCATAGAAATGTTGGTTGTGAGATCGATTACCTGGCCCTGTTTCATTACTGCAACGGCTTGAAGTCCTGCTGATTCATCACGTTGACGGGAAACCGATTTGAATACTTCATAAATGCTGATAGTAGGAACTACCAGTTCATCGACATTCTTCAATGGAGTGGCAAAAAACCTTGCGTTCGGGCCATCCGCAAAAAACTCAAGCCAACCGGAAGAATCAACAAGGTTCATATTCTATCTTTCTCCCTTTTGACAGTAGTCTTGATCCCTTTAAGGAATCCCTTCATTTCAGAAACTTGTCTGACCGGGATCATTTCTATACGACCCTCGAAAGCTATCATCTGAACTTGTTGGCCCGGTGTAAGGTTAAGTGTTTCTCTAAGTTTCTTGGGGATTACGACCTGATACTTTGGTGAAATCTTTACAGCTTCCATACGAAATCTCCATAGATATGTTTTTCGTAATACTTTAACTATATCGATTGTATTTTGCAAGCAATATTTCTGGAATGACTGGGATGACAAGATCACGTTAAGAATAAATCTTCATTTATAATTACCGTTCAATTTCTTTCTCCCAGTAATTTAGAAGTCTTAAATCAGGATTAGTTTTTAGTCTCTTCTGTTGCGATCTTGCTGCGATGCTCTTCAATAAGCTTTTTGAAACTGCTAATTTGTTTTAAATATTTCTTGTTTCCCATCCTTTAAAGATTATATCAAGTTGCAAGAGACTTCTGACATCTGAAATCTTGATACCTAAAAAAATTCTTATTACTTTAAGATCATAGATTTGTAGAGTATTTAAGTCAACAAAATTAAGGGGAGTTTGGGAATAGGCCCTAAGGGTTTCGGTTCAATCTGCAAGATTGAACCAACAATAATATTTGGGAATTGTTCGGACAGTCTGAAAATTGAGTCAAGACTACGAGGAAGTTTTGGGACGGTTTATATATCTTGATGATGCAACCTTGTCTTGTGATACTGTTTTTTGTTTTGTTATTAACCTTTCAACAATAGGCTTTGTAAGATCTTTTTTTACACCAATGTCTCCCGGATTCTCTTGTACGAGATTCAGGTAGGTTAATACATATGCAGCCATGGCATCTATTGGCTGTACAATAGTCGGATTTGCCTGCTCAGGTGTTTCGAAGAACTTAAGCCTGCCCTTTCTCTCTCCGTTTTCATCGGTATATAGTTCAACAATTGAATAGCTGCCTTTTGCGATCCTGGATAAAACTGCCTTAAATAAGCCTACTATCATTTCTTTTTGTGTGCCCAGATGTTCATAACCTTTTTTGTAATTGCCTTGCGTATCTACTGCATCCGCAATCCTGAACCATCCTCGGAACGTAATTGTTTTGAAAAATTTCTTTAACTTTCCACCATATATTATAGGTTCTGCTATTTCTTGCTTCACAAGAAAGTATAACATGGGAACCTTTGCAGAATAGCTGAATAATCTAATATCTGCGTTGCAGAGTAAATATTTTATAAACTCATTATTATGAATGGTATCTGCATTAATCTCATGTCCGAGTTGACTCCATTGTTCAATTATATCTGATAATTGGTTTTCAGGGATTTCCAACATTTTTACAGTTGTAAATCCATTTCTCATTTCGTTTATGTGTTCTGAGACTATACTGCCTGCTTCTGTTCGCTCGCTCTTGATTTTCTTTAATGCTGTTTGGTGTTTGACGGATATTGCAGGAGTATCGGCATATGCCTGTTCAGAGCCTATGTCTAACATAGTTGAAACAGGACATACCGGATTGATTATAAGGGCAAGTGCAAAAATGGTGATATAAAGTATACGTTTTATTCTCTTCATTAGTACCGGTTTGTGTAAAGATTGTTTTTCTCAATTTAGCGTTCTGCTAATATTCAGAATATACCTTCATACATCATCGGCACTATAAAAGAAAAATTTAGTATTTTCTTTCCATATTAAATTCCAAGCTCTTTCCTCTTTTTCTGGATGTGGCTAATCATGGCCTTTGCTGATTCCTTAGGATCAATCTCGATAATCAGTGTGCTTCCCGTAGTCTTTTCCAGTTCCTTCGTTAGCATGTTGATTACGTATGGGGAACCTCCCAGTTTTGGTGTTACGCCGATATGAGTGGTTATACCGAGGGAGATCACACCCATGTATATAGCGGCTGCTTTTTCAACAACGTGTTCGGCTGCGCTTGCCACAAGCGGGAGTTTGTCTATAGATGTATCCAGATAATCAGCGATTGCTGAAGCAAGTACCGCACATCTGGAGTTATCTACACATGAACCGAAATGAAGGATAGGCGGCATGGATCCGTTCAGGCCTGCAGCCTTCCCGAGGGTTTCAAGGACACCCCGGAGTGAATCACCAACCAGGTTCATTGCTTCTCCATTCAGCAAACCATGCCTTGCACATCCCGTTGCTGCACAACCTGTGGCAAGTACAAGGACGTTATTCTTAAGAAGTTCTTTTGCTATAGTTACAAAGCTCATGTCGGTCTGGATTTTTGACGACAGGCATCCGGCAATAACGGCAACACCCTGAATCGAACCGTCAACAATCAAATCGACCAGCGGTTTAAGAGGTTCTTCAGGGTTTAATTTTTTGAGAACTTCAATCAGGGCTTCTGTGGAAAATCCTCCCATCAGTTTATGCCCTTTTGCTTTTGGCAGAAACATCCTGTCTATCTTGCGCTCCTTGTAAGCCGCTATAGCTTCTTCAACGATTTGAGTGGCCGCTTTATCGGCGTTGTCCGGTGTGAATTCAATATAGGTGTCATTGTCCATTCTCAGTTCCGGCATGGTAGTAATAAGCCTGGTATGAAGCCCCTTGGTAATGGCGGAGAGGGATGGATACACGCATTGCACGTCAACACATACGGCATCAACCACTCCTGTACCAACAACGAGTTCCTGCATAATCGTACTGCCCGCCATCGGGATTCCGAGCCGGACCAGTACCTCTGTACCAGTACAGCAGGTTCCTACTACGTTTATACCTTTTGCGCCTGCTGCTTTAGCTTGGTCTTCAAGATTATTTGCATAGTTTATAACCATTTCTGAGAGTACAGGGACATGGCCGTGGACGAGGATGTTTACCTTATCTTTTTCCAGGACGTCCATTCCAATCTTACTTTCCTTTGGTGTAGGGACGCCGAGTAAGATATCCTGTAGTTGGGTGGAGATGTAAAGGGCAAGCACGTCTATCACTCCAAATTTCAGACAGGACATAATCAAGTGGTCGGTACTGCTCATCATACCCTGTGCAGTGCTGTGGATTCCCTGAACGATCGTTTCCGTGGCCCCTTTGTGCGGAATGAGGTTCGCCTTTGCAAGTTTATCGATATTTTTCGGTGCAAGGGCAAGCGCAAAGCTCATCGGCCCTACACCCGGTCCGACGAGGTCTTCCATCGCCTTCCGGCCTACCTCTTTTGCAATATCAAGGGTCTGTTTGCAGTTTGTATCGATGCCGAGTCCGTCTGCAACCGCATGGAGTTTTGCTTCATCCTTTATCGGGAAATTATCAGAACCTTCAGCCGCCTTTACGAAAAGCTTTGCTACGTGGATTGCATGGCCGATGTGAGAGCTTGTACCGCGCAGGACGGTTTGCAGGAACATTCCTGCGACCATATTATCTGCGGTCTTACCGCAGGATGATCGTTTCAAATTGGGTGCAGCGAGCTTTGTGTGTAGTGAAAGCTCTTCCCCGCCCAGTCTGCACGGGCCTAGGTTGCAGTTGCGGCAGCAAAGCCCATGGCTTCCAAAGGAGCATCTATCCTTAAGTCCGAAGAGGCTTGAATCATATGCGGCCTGCACATCCCATACAGTATCGATACCTTTTTGCCGTAAAAAGGCCACTGTTTCCTCAATTTGTTTATCAGCAATGCCCTTTTTGCGCAGCTCTTTTTCTTTGTCCAGCCACTTTTGCATTTTTCCCCTTCCACTTATAACGGTATTAGATTGTGCTCTAGTTTCTAAGAATTCTAGCAAAACAGTTTTCGAAAGTCAATTTTGTGTTGTTTCAAGAAATTACTTAAGAATCTCAAAATAATTGATTTTAATTTGCAATCTTTTTTTACTAGTGATATAAATATTCATAGTACTGTAGGTTATGTGTTAGTATATGAAATAGTGAGAGTTATTACTTTTTAAAGAAGTTTAAAAATGAGTGAATTTACATTCATAAAGGACAATAGCTTTGACCCTGAAAGGATAGATGATCCTTATATTCTGGAGGCCTATATTCCTGAGAAATTCAACTTGAAGGTCTCTAAGAAGGGCCTTCAACTGACAAATAGAAATGAATTAAGACATGCCGTTGGAATTGTTGCCGCAAGGACTCTAAGGTATTTCAGCACTAACGGCGAGGGGTTTAATGTGTTTCGCACGAGGGGGATGGCGGTCTGGTGGCTCAGGCATGTTTATAACAGCTTTAACTGGTGGCAGGCTTATGTTGTAAATGCAGAGGGAGAACGGAAAGAAATGCCGATGCTGTATATAGGTGAAAGATTCGGTTCTGCCGCAACAGTGCGTAAGGATAACGAAGCAGACATTGTGCTTAGCGCCTTCGAGAATGACCGCAGCATAGTAGACCAGAAGTCTGAGGGAGGGGCAATTTTTGCAGTTGGTTATAGTAAAAGAAAAGGTCTATTTAATTCTCCGGATATGTATGGAGTGAAAACGATAGTTGGCGACAAATACAAAGGTGCCGGTGTCAGCGTAACCTGTGGTATTACGAGAAATCTGAAGCTTATGGCAAAAAAGGCGCTGGAAGACAACAACAAAGAGGTAACTGAACAGAATGTTTATGACGAAATCAGAAAAATGAAGGTTGTTGTCCTGGACAGGATGCGACATAAGAAACTCATAGAAACAATTAATAAACTTGGCGCAGAAGTAGTCCTTGTCAAAGAAGATGACCTTACTCCCACTTTCGCAATGTCGAGGGGAGAAGTTGATTTGATCATAGGAGTTGGAGGTATCCCTGAAGCTGTTTTGAGCGGCATAATAGTAAAGCAGCTTGGCGGAGAAATGACATTGAGGATATTACCGTTTGATGTTGCGCAGGAGGAGGCGCTGTTGGGCAAGCTGAAGAACTGGGATTTTTTCAAAAAGAGCGAAATTGATATTATGAGGAATTTTAAGATCGTACCGCCCGACACAGAAAATGAGGGAGAAATTCCGTGGAACAGGATATTGACTATAGAAGATATAGTTAGTGGAAAGGATATAGTTTTTACTGCAAGTGTTATTAAGAAGACACCATGGATAAGGCTTCCTAGTGGAGAAGACGTCCCCGGCGTGGATATTAATCCTGAATCCGGAGATATAATGGTACACGTAGTTCGTGTTGCAAACAATAAAGTTGAAGTTGCTCCTGTTATTTATAAGACCACTATTGAGAAATACTTTAAGCAATATACGGATAAACAAGACAAAGATAGCGAGACGAGTGTAGATATACTTTTTCAATTAGGGGACGCGTACTCAGAATTTGGCTTGTTTGAGCAGGCAAGAGATTGCATTCAAAAAGCAGAAATATGTAACGGCATCAGTAAAGACTTGATACAGAAATGTAATTGCGTGTATGAATATTTTTCAGGCCTGGATTTCCTTACACGAAAATCCTTGCAGACTCCAAAAGAGATAGTAGAACATTTTGAAAAGTCTGCAAATTTAGACAAGTATGGTCTCAGGCCTATGAGAATGTCTAAAAGATTCTATGAGTATCTCGGAGATAAGGAAAGCCAGAACCAACAATATGAGGAAGCGATTGAACACTACAAAAAGGCCTTAGAGTATAGTCCACATGAACTCAAGCTGCATCGTAAGCTGAATTCTATCCAGATGAGAGATATAATAGATGAATATTTTAACAGGGTTGATCAGGAGCATCAGAAGTGCAGTTACAAAGACTCAAAGGAAATGGGGAAAAGCAAGCTTAAAATAGCTCTGGAAGTTTTTTACGATAGTAAAAGACAATTAAATATAACCTGTAGAAGCCCATGGCTTATTTTCTTCAGAAGAACTGTTTTACATGGAGAAACACCTTCTTACAAACTGGCAGTTTTGGTTAAATTACTGAGATTATACAGAAAACTGGTTCAGGCAAGTGATGATAACCTTAAATTATACTTGAATGCAGAGTATGGGGTGAGTGGAGAAGACGCAGATATAATTATAGATTACAGGAAAAAGCATGAAAAGTTCCATTCTGTTAGTGATCTCTATCTGGTTAAAGGGTTGAGCCTGGAGGGTATTTCAAAATTACTCTTCCCATATGTAAGAATAGAGAGCCAGAATGAACTGGAAGATTCTGAGATTCCACTGAGTATCAGTCTTGTTGATGCGGTGGAAAGAAGAAATAAAAATATATTGGAGGAACTTAAAGAAGGATTCAAGGAAGAGGCGCAGGAACATACGTATGCAGTGGCCGAAGCATATCATTATGTAGGCATGGCGCTTTATGATGTGGGAGATGATGAAGGGACGAAAATTAATTATAAGCTGGCAGAAACAAAATTTAATGAAATAATAGAGAAGTTTACGGGGATAACACCCTTTAATGCACAATATCGAATTGGAAATCTTTACGAAGAACTGGCATTGTTATTTGAAAATGAACAGGTGAACTACTATGATAAGGCAATAGAAACTTATACCCATATTATAGATGAACAGAAATCAAATAAACTGTTTGGTTATATACGTGGTTTGATGGGAATCAGAATATGGCAGGCTAAAGAGAGAGTAAGTTATATGGAAAAAGAATTACAATTGTCGGATTCCTAAAGTGTCCGGTCAATGTCAGTCTCAAAATATAATCCTTGTAAATCTAAAGAATTTTAAGTAGTTTTGATATATTGAAAACGTAGTTTTCGATTATTAGAATCTTTAAATTTTCTTTTAGGAAAGGGGACAACATGAAAATATTACTAACATTTGTTTTTGTTGCTGCCATTGCGACTCTAGGCGTCATGAATGGGAATGTTCTGGGAGAACATCCAACATCAGAACACCCAAGGTCAGAGCATCCTAAGTCAGAGCACCCAAAAGCAGAGCACCCTAAGTCGGAACATCCAAAAGCAGAGCATCCTAAGTCAGAGCACCCAAAAGCAGAGCATCCTAAGAAGTCAGGGAGCTCGAGATCAGAACATCCTCACAGACATCCTAAGTAAATGTATAGGGATTTCAATGTTTCGACTCCGCTTAGCATGATGTCATTTTGAGTGGAGTCGAGGAATTAAAGCTGCCAAAGGCTTAATTTACAAGACAACCGAAATAGCCGGGGTGGCTCGCCTCGGTATAATATAATTATTTAAACAACACGGAGAAAAAGACAAATGATGAGAAGCCTTATTTTTTTTATTATGTTCCTGGTGCTGAGTATATTTAGTATAACCCAAACCGTTTGTGCTGATGAATCCTCCACTACTATTTCCTCTACTCCTAAATCTCCTACTATTGTTCCCAATGTAGTCACTGCAGATATCGAGGCTGGAATACAACACTATATTGAGGAGCAAATGCGTTTAGGGGGTGGTTATTTTACACTTCCATTCAAAGAGAAAGAACTCAAACTTAAACTGGTTCGTGTTCACACCGAATACCTGGCAAATCTGGGTCCGCGTTACCACTTTGCCTGTGTGGATGTTGCAGATGTTGGAGGTGATTTGTATGATGTCGATTTCTTTCTCAGGGGTGACCCCGGTTCAATGGAGGTTACTGAAACAACAGTACACAAGATTAATGGTCAGCTTTTTTACGCATGGGAACAGAGAGAAGACAAGACATGGCATCGGGTTCCGGTTGAAGAAGCATCCCGAGACCTTTTAGGGGTACTCAACGGTCAGGACGAATTTGATTTTTTATACACGGTTGCATTACCTGAAATAACGGAGCCCGCCCGTATGTGGCTTCCCATACCGGCTACGGATGCCTTTCAAACGGTCAAGGTAAGCTCCATAGAGGTTCCCGGAAAAAGGCAGATCTTAAGAGATAAGAAATACGGTAACCAGGTTCTTTTAATTGACCTTGACCGGGAAGACAGCAGGAAAAATGTTGAGCTTCTCTTCCATGTTCGAAGAATTGAAAAGGACGCTTATGCCGAGCCCCTGACAGTTCCGGAGGAATATTTAAAACCGAATCGCCTGGTGCCTCTCAATGAGGATTTCAAGGCCATTGCCGAGAAAGTTGTTGAAGGGAAGAATGGAGATCTCGTGCGTGCCCGGGCCTTATACGACTACGTCATCGACAATATGCTATATATCAGAAACGGCGATGGCTGGGGTAATGGCGACGCCGTCTATGCCTGTAATATAAAGACAGGAAACTGTACTGATTTTCACTCTTACTTCATTGCACTCTCAAGAAGTATCGGTATCCCGGCACGTTTTTCAATGGGAGCGTCAATCCCTTCCGCCAGAAATGATGGGGGAATTCACGGCTATCATTGTGGTGCAGAGTTTTACGCTGAGGGGAAATGGTGGCCTGTTGACATCAGCGAAGCTGACAAGTACTCTAATCTGGCCAGTTATTACTTTGGACGTCATCCGGCAAACCGCATTGAATTAAGCCGGGGACGGGATCTTATCGTTGAACCGGGCCCGGTAACAGGGCCGATCAACTTTCTTGCACACCCTGTGCTTGAGATAGGCGGAAAACCTGCAAAGGTCAAAGCTAAGTTTTCATTTAATCGAAATGTTGCTTGCAAAGGATCTTGAAGAAAAGTAATTTGTCAATCGTCATTAGACATTCGCCTTTATCCTTTTCAATCAACAATCTTCACACTAAGGCACTAAGACACAAAGAGTAAAAGCTATTATCTTTTATCCCTAAATTCCTCAATTTTTTATTCTATATTTTTTTCGTGATTTTTCGTATCTTTCGTGGTTAAACCTATCACTTCTGCCACATTTTAAATCCAGTCAAGGGGAGACTTGGCGTCCCCTTTGTTTTTTATCACAGGTTTAATAAAATGAGCGTACGAATGAAATGGACAAGGGATTGCCGTTTGGGAATCAATGATATTGACTCTCAGCATAGGCTATTGTTTGCGATTTCAAATGAACTGCTTGATATTGAAAATCCATTGGAGGAACAGCTTGAATTCAGATATTTAATTGATCATTTGAGAAAGCATAAAGAAATTATCCAGGAAATTAATGACATTTTGAAATCCGGCACAGACTTGCGCAAACTTAAAGAACAATTAGAATCATTGATGTTTCGATGGATTAAAGAACATATTTGTGGAGAAGATAAAAAGTATTCGAAGTGGTACCACCAAAAGAAGCAGTCTCAACCAAAGGATTCTATTTGACACAGAAAGTTGTTACCTGGAGAACAGATCACAAGTTTTCCTTTCGTAATTTTTTCCACCTAACAGACCGGCGCCCGCCCGTGCCGGTACGGACACTTGCTATTACCCACAAATATTCCTTATCAACTGAGCCCCTTCAATCATGTCGGCTAATTTCTTCAAGCCACGCCAAATATGGGTGACGCCAGGTTCCCCGTCACCTTTCCTGGCAAGAAATCCCCCAAGT
>JAANXD010000014.1 GCA_018263435.1 Candidatus Scalindua arabica
GGAGACTCTTCCTGAGCACAGGGCCGATCGCATGGCCTGTTCCAACAATCGGACAATCTTCCATGCGGTCATATTATGCAGGCCCCTCTTACTGGAGTCAAGTAGATATGCCAATAATGTTATTTATAGAACATGCTAACTAACCAGGATGCAATTTCTTTGTATCGTACTTTTGCTGATGCTTTTGTTTGATTTGAAACTCTTTTTGAAAATTATCTACTGCTTGACGACATAATCTTTGTTGCTCTGCAAATTCACATTCTAATTCAGGTTGAGAATCTAACAATGTTTCCAGATGTTTGAGTGGTCTACAATCATCAGGATTTACTCTAACAGCATCGACATATTCTGCCGCCGCTTCATTGAAATGTAATTGCCCTTCTAGAGAGATTCCAAGATTTTTATGGGCATTTGACATAAGGTCAATTACTTTTATTGCCGCAATGCAATACTTCTCACCTTCTTTATATTTACCTAGTTTGTTGAGACTAAATCCAAGGTTATTGTTAATCAAATACGAGGTAGATGCAATGCTGGGTTTAAGACGTAAAGCTCTTCGATAATGCCGAACGGCAGTTTTAAAATCTTCCTTTTTTTCCATCAACTGCCCTATAGTTAATATATAATGAGCTTTCTTTTCAGTATCATCGCTTATGGATAATAATTTACGTAGACACTTAAATGCTTCATCATAATGTTTTATCTGGTCATAAGATTTAACCAACTTAAAGAGAGCATCTTCAGGGTCTTCTTTTTCTTTTTGAATATGCATTAGATTAACCTAATGGTATCGAATTAAATTGCCTTAAAATACCTGTACAAACGGATTATAGACCTATATATTTCTTAAATCAAAGGAAAAAGGAAGTGTTATAATACCTCAGATTTACCACCTAATTACGCTTGATACGTAAAAGTTCTACATCAGGATACACAGGGATATCACAGGGGATAACAGGGTCACTAATTTAGATATTTTGCTCCGCAAAATAATAAATGAATGTAATAATATTTTGATCAATTTCTGTTTAAGGATATTGTGAAATTCCTTAATACCTGAATCCTTACATTGATTTTAAATTAGTTGTAGCTTTGTAGCGCTATGTTAATACCTTTAACTCTACAGATAAACGCTCCGACTTTTTAGTAATTATTACATATCTATAATTTTTCCACTTGTTATACTTTCCAACATTCTATATACTTTAACTAAAGGAGGTGAGTAAAATGTTATTAAGACGGATAAAGTCAAAGAACCAATTGACAATACCCAATGAACTCATGAAAAAGTTAGATCTGACACGAAACGATATTGTAGAATTCAGCCTTGAAGATGATTATATCAAGGTTACGCCTGTTCAGGTTGAATCCCGTTATACTCCTGATGAGTTGAAAGCAATTGATGACATTGTAAAGAGTGAAAAGAAGGCTGGAAAGAGGCTAAAAGCAGGTAAGAAGTTTGAGGAGTATACCAGAAAGATATGAGAAATGAAACATATTGTGCCACTACCAAGTTTTGAACGTGATATCAAGAAATTTCAACAGGAGAAAAAAGAAAGTTTAAAGAATACACTAGACACCTTCAATCACTTTGTAGCAACTGGTGAAAAGCCTTTTGGCTTCAGGTTCAAAAAGATCAATAAAAATAAATATGAATTCAGGATTGATATCCGTTTGAGGGTTGTTACAAAATTAGAAGGAGATACCTTCTATCTGGTAAAAGTGGGAGACCACAATGAAATTAAGAGATATCTACGTAAATACAGGCATAAATAAATTACCTTTGTAACCTTATACGTTTAAGAGTGGTTCTAAGACAAATACCTCTTTAATTGTTTATAGTAATTTTCGTGGGTGTCAATAAGATACAAGAATAACGTGTTTCCTTTGGATGGTAAGTAATGATATAGTCAGGTTTGATTTTTACAGGAGGATATTCTCATTTAGATTGTTATTTCTTTTTTTTCAGAAATTTTTTAAGCCTACTTGCCGCTAATTTGTAAATCTCTTCTTTATTTCTCTTTCCTATGGCAATGATCTCAATTACCTCAAGACAATCTCCAATTAGATGGTAAACGATACGATATTTCTTTTTTGCAACGTACAATTTATAAAATCCTGTAAGGTTAATACCAAATTTATTTCCAAGTGGTTTACCCAAAAGTGGATTTTCAGAAAGTGAGTCAATTTTTTTAGCTATTTGTTTTTTGACTGATTTATCAAGGGCATCAAAGTCATTCAAAGCATCAGGAATTAATTCAACCTTATAGAGCATAATCCTTTTTTACCTTGTTCCACGGTATGTTTTTAGAGCGTTTGTGATTTTTCAGCCTTTTTTGTACATCCTCAGCAATATCCAAATATTCAAGCATTTCTTCTATCTGCTTTAAGGTTTCATATTCCTCTTTGGCCACTATAACTGCTGCTAAAGAATTATTCCTCAAAACAAAAACAGGATCGCCAGTCTCTGATACATCCTTTAGTCTTTGAGTAAGTTCCCTCTGTAATTTTGCTACAGAGATCATCTTTTCTGTGTTAACCAACATGTATTATCTCCTGTATAATTATACATCATATTATACATAGCAGAATATGTTATTCAAGGCAAAACTCTTAGTCCTGAAAAATGTATTGTAGAAATGATAAAGGGGCTTGACTAGCAATTTTAGATAATTAGTTTCTGCTTTACACAACGGAAACCGATTTTTTCATTTAATTGTACCAAATTTATATTCTACTCCAAGTCCCGCTTCAATTTCTGCTTTAGCTTCAAGTGTTTCTTTTATAAACCCCAATGGTAAATCCGGGTTTTCTTCGCAAATCATTGCTTCACTTATATACTTTTTTATCTGTCCTGAAACTGATCGATGTTTGAGTTTTGCCTTGATCCTGATCTTGTTTTCGATGTCTTCCGGCAGACGTATAGTTAAAACTTTCGACATGATTACCTCCAAGAATTTATGTATTCAAAATGAATGGGTGTATCAATGAGAATAGAATGTATTATTTTGTATTATAAAGTGTCAAGCAGGAAATTGTTAAAAGTTATGGGAAAAAGTACATCCCATTTCCTGGTAAACCTTTATGGCGCGGTTGTTAATAAAATGCCATACTGGCGAATGATACTGTTGAGTTGGTTTGGTCTGCATACTGCGAGTATTTCAGGAGTTTGCCTTCTGACGCCTCAATGGTATTGAGCAGGGTATATATTGCCGGATATCCGCATATTTTTCTGCTGTTGTGGTCTTTCTGAACGGAATTGCGAAATCCCTCTGCATCTAAAAGTTCTACATATTTCAGCATTTCTGTGTCATCGGAACGCAACCTCTTGAGATACGCCTCATCCTGAAGTTCTTGATCGCCAAACCGGTCTCCCACGTGTGCGAGATCTACGCTGGCAATTATACAGGTTTTCTTCCTGCTCTCCTTAATTGTTTGCTTAAGAGCAGAGACAAATTCTTCAAATTGAGAAATCTGTCTCGAATTATTATTGTCACCCTCCGCTTCACCAAAGGACGAACAAAGTATAGGGACTATGCTGAAATTCTTCTTCTGGTGATACAGGTATTGAAGGAAAACCAGTTGAAACCCTATTGAGTGCTCGTCTCTGTGAACAAACTCGTCTTCAAAATAATCAGTCTTGTTCTTTTTATGTAATGATTCAAGAAAGTCTTTATCCGTTTCTACATTGCCAAATGGCGTCTCGAATGTCTTATCCGTCAGTACAAAAAGGTTTCTGGTGCCTGTGTGTGCAATACCAAGTATTATGAAGAGTTCCGCGTCAGATGACTCAGCAATCTCTTTGTAGGCCCAGGCGAAACACGGCCCCCCACATCCTATATCAATATGTGGAGCTATTACGCCCTTCAATCCTGTCGTCTTGTTAGATGATAATGGTTTGCCGGGGCCATCAGTGGATGTAAAAAATTCGTCTATCTGGTCTTTTAATTTATCTCTGTCTGCCTCATAGGCAGTACCTGCGTGAGCATCCTTGCGTATAGTTGAATTTTTGAAATCGGCTTTCAGCTTTTTAATGAAATCTCTGGATCGATTATTATCTAAAAGTAAATTCTTGTCCAGTTCTTCTATTACCTGATGTATTGTTTGTTGAATATCACTTTCACCATGTCTCTGT
>JAANXD010000015.1 GCA_018263435.1 Candidatus Scalindua arabica
CATATAGACATTAAATTAGGTTGGGTTTTAAAAGGAAAAACCCGGCCTTGATTTAAATGTAAGATTCTTAGGTTCTAAAGAATATATTACTCAGATGGAGAGAAAATATAAGGTAAATAATCTTAAAAGCAGGAGGGGAAGACCGAAAAAGCTAGAAAAATAGAAGCGTCCCCTTTTCTCGTCCAAGCATGTGCCGGAAATGAGTTGAATCTTAATAGCTTAGGGTTATTGAGTTAACTAAGTAAGAATTTATGAAAAAAGTAGAATATAGGATAAGAATCGGGCCAGATGACAGATACAGGCATATACATATTAAAGAAAAGGGAAAGATAGTTTATTTCAGGATCCAATATGAGACAAAAATTAATGAGATATGGTATCCTGTAGTTAGATACGATACTGCTCATGGTTTTGCTCATAGAGACTTACTGAGCAAGAAGGGAGATGTTACAAAAACCCCTTTGTTCAATCAGGATTATAATGATGCATTAACTTTTGCAGAGAGTGACTTAAAATCTAACTGGGAATATTATAAAAGAAGATTTTTGGAGGTTAAAGATGAATAAAGAAAAAGAAATGATAGGGCGAAATGTCGAACTTAGTACTGAGTTTAGCCGATATTTATTTGAACATCCGGAAATAGTGGAAAAGATTCCTATCGATGCTGAAATTATACTCTTGCCTGAGTTTGACAATGAATTAAAGGAGTTTAATCTTAAACTCGGCAAGAATATAGAAGCTGAAGGAGAAAAGGTAGTATATATATTAATAAAGAATTTAAGACCTAAGACTCTATCAAGAATTGAGAATATTGAAATGAGAGCTGTAACATAAAAGAAGAGAAAGGGGACGCTTCTATTTCTTTCTTTCTTGATAAAAGATAGATATCTTGAAATTTTATAATATGCCAAGAATTTTCNNNATCCAACCAGAAGAGGGTGTATTCCATATATTAACAAGAGGCAATAATCGGCAGAAANNNTTTGAGGATACCTTAGATTNTAAAAGTTATTTTGAACTGATAAGAACATATAGACATTAAATTAGGTTGGGTTTTAAAAGGAAAAACCCGGCCTTGATTTAAATGTAAGATTCTTAGGTTCTAAAGAATATATTACTCAGATGGAGAGAAAATATAAGGTAAATAATCTTAAAAGCAGGAGGGGAAGACCGAAAAAGCTAGAAAAATAGAAGCGTCCCCTTTTCTCGTCCAAGCATGTGCCGGAAATGAGTTGAATCTTAATAGCTTAGGGTTATTGAGTTAACTAAGTAAGAATTTATGAAAAAAGTAGAATATAGGATAAGAATCGGGCCAGATGACAGATACAGGCATATACATATTAAAGAAAAGGGAAAGATAGTTTATTTCAGGATCCAATATGAGACAAAAATTAATGAGATATGGTATCCTGTAGTTAGATACGATACTGCTCATGGTTTTGCTCATAGAGACTTACTGAGCAAGAAGGGAGATGTTACAAAAACCCCTTTGTTCAATCAGGATTATAATGATGCATTAACTTTTGCAGAGAGTGACTTAAAATCTAACTGGGAATATTATAAAAGAAGATTTTTGGAGGTTAAAGATGAATAAAGAAAAAGAAATGATAGGGCGAAATGTCGAACTTAGTACTGAGTTTAGCCGATATTTATTTGAACATCCGGAAATAGTGGAAAAGATTCCTATCGATGCTGAAATTATACTCTTGCCTGAGTTTGACAATGAATTAAAGGAGTTTAATCTTAAACTCGGCAAGAATATAGAAGCTGAAGGAGAAAAGGTAGTATATATATTAATAAAGAATTTAAGACCTAAGACTCTATCAAGAATTGAGAATATTGAAATGAGAGCTGTAACATAAAAGAAGAGAAAGGGGACGCTTCTATTTCTTTCTTTCTTGATAAAAGATAGATATCTTGAAATTTTATAATATGCCAAGAATTTTCCGAATCCAACCAGAAGAGGGTGTATTCCATATATTAACAAGAGGCAATAATCGGCAGAAAGTCTTTGAGGACACCTTAGATTATAAAAGTTATCTTGAACTGGTAAGAACATATAAACATTAAATTAGGTTGGGTTTTAAAAGGAAAATCCCGGCCTTGATTTAAATGTAAGATTCTTAGGTTCTAAAGAATATATTACTCAGATGGAGAGAAAATATAAGGTAAGTAATCTTAAAGGCAGGAGGGGAAGACCGAAAAAGCCAGAAAAATAGAAGCGTCCCCTTTATCATGATAATGATCTGTATAATGAAAACTACAAGGTGTTGGAAGAAAATAAAAAGAAAGGAATACCTGTGTTTGTAGTAACAACGAAGATGCCAAAACCTCAGATCTCAAATATTGAGGTTATAGCAGTTTAACCAAGTTTCTACAGCGTCAAAAATTTACATCAGGCTATTGGTTTTAAGGACCAGAGGATTGCTGTTATAGGTTACAAAAACAGGTCAGTATGAGTTCCGGTTCTCGTCAAGATAAGGTCTTTTTCAACTTTCTTATATATCAGTAGCCAATCTGGCTCAATGTGACACTCCATGTGGTTTTTCCAGTTTCCTGTTAGAAGGTGGTCTAGGTTTTGGGGAGGAAGCGAAATATCGTGAACAAGAAATTCAACAATAGAATCAAGTTTGTCTAAATTATTTCCACGCTTCGCTAGCCGTTTGAGGTCTTTTTTATATTTCGTAGTTACAAATATTGTCCGTCTCATTCAAGGTCTAAATCTTTCCTCAAATTTTTTGTGGATTTATATGAAGATAAACTTTTATAGTCAGTAGTTTCTTCAAGAGCTATTTCTGTGGACTTATTTGGTACTCTTAACGGATAGGGAATACCTTTATGAAGTCGAACCTGGTTCATAAATATACGGATAGCCTCCGTTGTCGAAATGCCCATTTCATTAAGAATTTTCTCTACTTCTTCTTTTAAGTCTGGTTCTATTCTAGCTCTAACGGTTGATTCTTTTAATTTCATGCAATTATTGTAGCCTCGCTGCGCCACGATATCAAGCATATTTTTGATTATTTGTTCCCGTCCGAATTCTGATCGTATCCTGATGGAAAGAATCTGCCAAAGAATTTATTAAACAAATAGAGAATTGTTTATAATTGGGAAGGTATTTGAAAATTTAAATCCTATGGAAAGATCTTTTAAACCCACCATTAACATCATCATTCTTAATTATAATGGCAGGGATCTGCTTGCAGAATGCATGCCTTCCATCGTTGAAGCATCTCATACATCGAAATATTCCTGTAAAGTTACAGTAATTGATAATGTTAGCACAGATGGCAGTATAGAATTCGTGAAGGCAGAATTTTGTGATGTTGAGGTTGTAGAAGCAAAAGAAAATCTTGTACTCTGTTCTTATAATGATGTCTTGAGAATAATTAAAGATGATATTGTGATATTATTAAATAATGATATTAAGGTTAGAAATGACTTTGTTGATCCATTGGTTGAACGATTTAAAGATGAAGATACTTTTCTGGTAAGTCCTAAATCTTACTATTTTGATGGAAGATATGAAGGTGGAAGAAGCTACGCATTCATAAAGTATGGAGTATTCGGGACGGACCATTTTTTCAAGGAAGATTGTGAGCAGGCAAATGAGAAAAGTTACACATTTGCATCGGGATATGGGGCATTTGACAGGGAGAAGTTTATTGAACTGGGGGGTTATGATGACCTTTATCTTCCTGGCAGGTTGGAGGACGCAGATCTTTGTTTCAGGGCATGGAAGATGGGTTATAAATGCTATTATGAGCCTGAAAGTGTTGTGTATCATAAAGGAGCCGAGAGTTTTAAAGATAATTTCGGAGTCAACGGTACATTGGTAATAAATTTCAGAAATGTGTTTCTTTTTATGTGGAAAAATATTTCATCTCCACTGTTTTTACTTGAACATATAGTGCTGTTATTTCCAAGACTGATATTTGCGTGCCTGAGAGGACAGACTGAGTTTGTATATGGATTCCTGAAGGCAATACCCTTATTACCGAAAGCAGTTAAGAGGAGAAATCCTGAAAATTGCTTATTTACTGACAGAGATGTGTTTGAGATGGTCAGGCATGGTTAAGTAATCATTATGCTGGTTTATATGAGTAAGAGACTTATCTGTTACAGGTACACATGAAGAGAACAATCAAAATAGGTAATATGTCTGTGGGTCTTGATTATCCACCATGTATTATTGCAGAGATGTCTGGTAATCATAACCAATCTTTGGACAGGGCGCTGGAGATTGTGGAAGCGGCAAAAGAGGCTGGAGTTCACGCTCTAAAGCTGCAAACATATACGGCAGATACATTGACTATAGACTCAGAAAACGAGCCCTTTTTTATTAGTGATTCGAATAGTCCATGGAAAGGACAATCGCTTTATAAGCTATTTCAACAGGCTTATACTCCATGGGAGTGGCATGAAACTATCTTTAAACGTTGTAGTGAATTGGGAATGATTGCCTTTAGTACCCCATTTGATGAAACAGCGGTAGACTTTCTGGAGAGTCTTAATGTGCCTGCATATAAAATAGCATCGTTTGAGAACAATCACATTCCTTTGATTCGTAAAGTGGCATCAACAGGGAAGCCGGTTATCGTGTCAACCGGTATGGCAACTATTGCAGAACTGGATGAAATAGTAAGAACAATACATGATGCTGGTGGTAATGAAATAGCCTTACTGAAATGTACCAGCGCCTATCCTTCAACGCCAGTAGATGCAAATTTAATTACTATCCCTCATTTAAGGCAACTCTTTGATACTGAAGTTGGTTTGTCTGATCACACTCTTGGAATTGGCGTAAGCATAGCGGCTGTAGCTATGGGCGCTACTCTAATCGAAAAGCACTTTACTTTGTCACGAGTTGATGGGGGAGTGGATTCGGCATTTTCAATGGAGCCTGATGAAATACAATTGCTTGTTAAGGAAACCGTTAAGGCCTGGCAGGCGTTAGGGGAAATCAGTTATGGTACAACTGAAAATGAAAGAACATCTGTTAAATTTCGCCGTTCGGTTTATATAGTAGAGGATGTAAAAGTGGGTGATAAACTAACATCAAAAAATATTCGTGTTGTTCGTCCGGGAAATGGGCTGTCTCCAAAGTATTATGATCTTCTGTTGGGCAGAAAAGTTTCATGTAATCTTAGAAAAGGGACCCCCATGAGTTGGGATTTTGTGTTATGACTCTGTAAAACCTTCTTTTCCCCATTTACATGAGGACAAGCTTTATGAAGTTTTTTGAGATACATAAAAAGTTAAAAGTGCCTAAAGATTAAAGTGAACTAAAGTTATGGATATAAAGAAAGAAAGGATTATTAAAAAGATTAAAGACATTCTCTTAGAAGAGGAAAACATTATTTTTGCCTATGTTCATGGTTCTTTCACCTCCTTAAGTGAGTTTAATGATATAGATATTGCAGTTTATCTTAAACTGCAAGGGACAGTACATTTTGATATTGTAGATTTTGAGATTTCTTTAAGTTTAAAAATTGAAAAAATCATAAAAGTTCCTGTAGATATAAGAACTTTGAACTATGCTCCACTACCTTTTAAATATCAGGCAAGTTGTGGCTTGCTCATTTTTAGTTTTGATGAACTAAAGAGGGAAGAGTTTTTATGCAGAACATGGCAGAAATATTTTGATTCTTTACCTTTATATCGAATGTATTTGAAGGATGTGTTGAATGCCAAAGTTTAATATAGACAGGATCAGGCAAATAAGTGGAGAGATAAACGTTGCGCTTTCCAAATTAAGGAAAATTAGTGAATTGAAAGAAGATGAATTTATAAAGGCTCAAGAAAAAATAGATAGCGCAAAATACAATTTAATTGTAGTTATAGAAGGAGCAATAGATATTTGTAATCATATTGTGGCAAAAGCGGGAGGTCGAAGTCCTTGTGATTATGCGGATTGCTTTTCTATTCTTGGAGAGTTGGAAATATTTTCCGAAGAGTTTGTAGAAAGGTTTAGAAAAATGGCAAAATTTAGGAACCTTTTAGTTCATCTTTATTGGAAAGTTGACAATCGTAAAGTTTACAAGGTAATTAAGGAAGATATAGGTGATATAGAAGAATATCTTGAGGGTATAGGAATATTTGTAGGAAAAAAATATGATCAGTAGCTCTTCACTTGATGCCTTATTTATCTTTCCCCCATTAACATTATATGAAAGATACGGAGAGAGAAAGGTAGGGAATGTGGGAGGGTTTCTGCCTCCACTGGGGATATCTTATATTGCATCTTTTCTTCGTCAAAGTGGCTATAACGTTGATGTGATTGATGCCTTATCTCTGCAAATGACGGAAGAGGAGATAATAAAAACAATAAAGGCTGGAGATCCGAAAGTGATTGGGCTCTCTTCTCTGACTCCGATGTTTAACAGGGCTGTACAGCTTTCAAAGAAGCTAAGAGAGTGTTTTCCTGAAAAGCTTATAATTATTGGTGGGCAGCATGCAACGATAATGACCAGAGAAGTTCTGTCTGAGAATGAGTGTTTCGATATAGTGGTTTGTGGGGAAGGTGAAAATGCCGTTTTAGAGTTGATGAACTCATTCAGTACGTGTAATTATAACAAGAAGGAATTCTTGGAAAATATGGATTGTTTGTCACGGATTAAGGGTATCGCTTTTCGCAATTGTAGTACAATAGTTCAAAATCCAGCCAGTGACCATATAAGTGATTTAGATACGCTGCCTTTTCCTGCATGGGATTTGTTGCCGATGGAAAGGTATATACCTCTTCCCAATCAATATCTGAGACAACCTGTTGTACATATGATTACTACCAGAGGTTGTCCATTTCCCTGTAGTTTTTGTTCATGCAATGCAGTGTTTGGTAGGGCGATCCGCTCTCATAGTCCAGAAAGGGTAATTGAGTCAATAAAGCATGTTATGGAAAAGTATGGTACAAAGGAGATTTCGTTCTGGGATGATACTATAACAGTAAATAAGAAGTGGATTAAGGATGTGTGTAGAAGGATGATTGATGAAAAACTGGATATTACATGGACCTGTCTTTCACGCGTAGATACCATTGACCGTGAAATGGTGAGTTTGATGAAGAGGGCAGGATGCTGGAATATATTCTTTGGTTTTGAAGCTGGAAATCAGGATCTTCTGGACAACATAAAGAAGGGTATAAAGGTCGAACAAAGTAAAAAGGTAATGAAATGGATGAAGGAAGAGGGTATAGAAGTCAGGGCATCATTCATGTTGGCTCTCCCCGGTGAGACGCCTGAGATGGCGGAAGAGACAATCAAGTTCTCCATTGAGCTTGATCCTGATTATGCTCAGTTCTCAGTAACAACACCCTATCCTGGTACCAGTTTATATGATAACGTGGAACAATATGGTACTCTCTCTAAGGATTATTCCAAGTATAGCCTGTGGAGTCCGGTTTTTGTACCTCATGGATACAAGGATAGTGACGAAGTTGCAAAGATGGAAAAAAGGGCTATCAGGAAATTCTATTTCAGGCCTAAGTTTATTTACAGCAAATTCAGCAGGATAAGATCATTTGAGGACATGAAAAGATACTATAAAGGTTTTAAAATGGCAATTGGGCTTGGTAGATAAAAAAAGGGGACGCTTCTATTTTTTCTTGATAAAAGATAGATATCTTGAAATTTTATAATATGCCAAGAATTTTCCGAATCCAACCAGAAGAGGGTGTATTCCATATATTAACAAG
>JAANXD010000016.1 GCA_018263435.1 Candidatus Scalindua arabica
TGGTTGACGGCCTCGAAAAAACTACTCTTTTTAATGCCGTCAGGAGGTGCAATCTCCTTGCTGGCAAAATCATCTTCTTCGAGAGCCTGAACAAGATGGCTCCCGGATGAGTATTCTTCAAGGTGGTAGAAGATTAATGCTTTAAGTTGGTATTCAAAGGTCATTTGCAATGGCCTATCTCCTTTCGCTTCAAGAGGCGGTGCATGGGATAGAATTCTATAAACAGGGGCCAATAATTCATGAAAAGAAGGGATTGCTTGATTTTTGCTTAGAGGTTCAATTGTATATGGCATTTTTATAACTCCTTTATAATCAAAGTGTTATAAAAATTTTGCCGCAAAAATTTATTTCAAAAAGTCAAGCAAAAAATGGCCTCCAAAAAAATTATTTTGTTATTAGTTTACTACGCAAAAACCTAACCGGACGACGCTGAAATCCCCCTAGTTTTCACAACCCTTCTTATCTCAAACTCTGTGCCAAAATTGTTTTTTTACCAAAACCATTAGAAACTCTCCCTCCTATCACGTTGATCAAGTGACTTAAAAAATAAAAAATATGGCATGGAGAGGGTAATGGTGTTTCAGTCTAACGATTGCATGGTGAGGGGATTTCTCCCAGTCAATTCGGAGAATTGTCTCTGGAATCTGATGGATCTACCGGAATATAACAGGTTACGAACGACACCCAGGAAACCCCCTCATCTGGGGGATTCCACCCCACCTTTTAGAAAAAAGATAATTTGACGTTATCCATTGACTTTTGGAGGGTTTATTGATAGCATTAGTATCCTTATTAATATATACATCACCCTCTCTCAACGATTACGCGGCATCTCAGTTATCTTACATTTATAACCCTTTCATTCGACAATACAGCTTTGTGGTAAGTAATATCTGTTATGGAAATACAGTTTTGTCTCCCCTGCCTACCGGCAGGCAGGCTGAACCCTTTTCTGAATTTAGTTCAGGATTTATTCAGCCCGCCATAAATACTGGCGGGTAAAAATGACAATAGTGAACTCCGCAGCTATCTTACGAGACAGTAATAAAATATTTTAACCTGGAGACAATAATAATGATCAAATGTAAATGGTCCTGTTTTAAGTTTCTTTTCCTGATAGTGCCGCTCTTATATGGCTGCAGCAGTACATACGTATCAACGCTGCCACCGTATAAACCTAAAAAACCAAAACCCGAAATAGTTATTCCAAAATCTATCATGAGTGAATTAAATAAATTCAAGTTAAGGCCATGGAAATATGTTGTCATACATCACAGTGCCTCTGATTCAGGCAATGCTGCTTCGATAGGCAAGTATCACAAAAATGAAAAGGGGTGGGTAAACGGCCTGGGTTATCATTTCTTAATAGGTAACGGAAACGGCTCAAGAGACGGCCAGATAGAGGTTGGGAACAGATGGGATAACCAGATAGATGGTGCACACGCCGGCAAAGATGAATATAACAAACATGGCGTGGGAATCTGCTTAATTGGTAATTTCGAGAATGACTATCCGACAAGTGCCCAGATTTCGTCTCTAACGTATTTAATAGATTATCTTCAGGAACGCTGCAACATACCCAGAAATCAAGTCATAATGCATAGAACCTTTCGCAAAACAGCATGCCCTGGCAGACATTTCCCTTACAATAAGGTAATGGCAAGTTTGAGATAGCTTCTGAGAGTCGGGGAAGCGGGAGCAACGGGGAAGTGGAGAGTGGGAAAAGCGGAGCTTCGGGGAATCAGAAAATAGGAGAGAGGAAGAATGGGAGAGACTGATAATAGAATTAATAGTTACAAAGATCTGCGTGTTTATCAAAATTCGATGGATTCGGCTATGGAAATCTTCCAACTCACAAAGGTATTTCCGTCTGAAGAGAAATTGGATAAAACTTATAATCATATCATTGCTCAAATTGTACTAATGATCAATGATGCTGATAAATGGCTTATCAGATAAAGTTATTCTCCGCTTCCCAGTATCTCCCACTCCCCGAAGCTCCCACTCTCCGTTTCTTCCCGTCTCCGTTTCACTAAAACTAACTATCTCCGCCTTACGGGTTTTCTCGTAAAGAATATGCGCATGATGTACAGTATTATTACCCCTGCCGCAAAACCTCCTATATGTGCCCACCATGCAACACCGGCACCTGAAGTTGATGCCGTGATAGATGCTGCACCGCTGAAGAATTGAATAACAAACCAGAAACCGAGGACGACCATTGCCGGAAGTTCCATTACCTGTATGAAAACAAATACAGGTACTATGGTGACAACCCTTGCGCGCGGAAACGTTATCATGTACGCCCCAAGCACACCTGCAATTGCTCCGCTTGCACCTACACATGGAACTTTTGATTGGATGCTGAAGAAGACGTGAACGGATGAAGCGATAATTCCACAAAGTAAATAAAAGGCAATGAATCTAAAGTGCCCCAGTTTGTCCTCAATATTATCACCGAATATCCAGAGAAACCACATGTTGCCGATAAGGTGAACAAACCCTCCGTGCAGAAACATTGATGAAATGAATGGAAAAAATGTATTTACAAATGTTAAGTCAGAAGCCTGGGAATAGTAACTGACTTTAAGTGGTACTACACCGAATTTCATTATAAATTCGCCTAATCCTGATCCCAGAGAAAGTTCATACAGGAATATGAGAACGTTTATAATGATAATACCTATTGTGACATAGGGAAATGTACCTGATGGATTTCTGTCTCTTATGGGTATCATTGCTCTTTTATTTTATAAAAGACTACTCGCCCGAACGCCCGCCTGTACCTATTCGGGCAGGTATAGTTCGCGGTACGGGCGGGAAGACATATCTCCACTTCCCCGCTTCCCCTAGACTCCCACACTCCGTTTCTCCGACTCCCAGAAGCTATAATTGCTCCGGCACTTCCTCATCATAATGTGATATCTCTCCGAAGCTCATTCCCTCTCTCCATAGAAACAGGAGTCCGACAGCTGTAATAGGTATGACACTCAGCGCCCACAGTATTATTGCAAAACTCTGTGCAGATGATAGGCCGACACCAAATATAATCAAGGTCTTTTGAACAGCAATGTGAAAAACCCCAATAAAACCCGGTGCCTGTGGTAGTGCTATAGCCAGACATAGACAAACCATTACGAAACATGCTCCTGCAAACGATAACTTGATATCAAAGGCGTAGCATAATACGTATATTGGCGTGGCATTAAAAAACCATATAACGAGAGACAGCACCCCTATCCATAACAGCTTTGTTTTATGGTCAAAAACCTGAAGGCCGGAAATAAACGAATGAAGCAGATTAACCAGCTTATCTTTTAGATGATGCGGGAAGAGGAAAAGCAGTTTCTCAAAGACTGCACCCGCTTTTTTGGGGTATAATGATAATAAGAAAAGTGAAGTTATTGCAAGAACCCCAAAGAATGCCATTACAATTGACCATTTCTTCAACTGTTTTATTGTATTTGGGGCCTCTGCCTTACTCTCCTCAGTAACATATTCTACCTTTACAACTTCTGCTGACGCCTCGGTATGATTAATCATACTGACGCTCTTGTCCTGTAATGTATCTGTAGGCAAGAAGAAGAAAAGCAATGATGCAAAGATTATAATACTTAACATATCAAAGCTCCTCTCCATCACAGCCGTAGCAAATGATGCTGTCACCTTGACCTTCTCTTTCTTTGCAACCATAACAGGCCTTATAATCTCTCCAATCCTTGCCGGTAACACACTGTTTGCCATAAAACCAATCATTGTTGCAGAGAATAGATTCAACACAGAGACTTTTTTTATTGGTGCAATCAGTGCAGACCATCTAACCGCCCTGAGATAGTGACTCACAAAGATGAGTATTAATGTAGGTATGATATATATGTATTTTGCATCCTTAAGTGCCACACTCAACTGAGACCACTCAATCTTTCTCGCAAAAAGCCACGAGCAGATAATACTTATCAGTATCCCTGCAATAAATAAGATCTTCTTCTTGTCCAGTCTCATGTTCAGGTCCTTCGTGGAAATACCAATGTTCTGTACTTATATCTATAAAATGAAAAAGCCGGGTATATCCCGACTTTTTCATTATTAGTTCTTCAAGAATTCCGATAAACAGTTGAGTAAGCCTATAACGCCTTACTCCTTTACCTCATAATCTGCATCAATGACGTCTCCCTCTTTACCTTTTTTAGAGTCCTTTCCTTCAGAGTCACTTCCTTCCGTTGCCGCACCGGCATCTGCAGCCGCACCTGCTGCGGCCTGCTCCTTCTGTGCTGATGCCTCATACATAGCCTGTGCCAGTTTATGGGAAGCTGCCTGCAGTTCCTCTGTTGCCTTCTTGATCTCTTCTACATTAGTTCCCTCTTTCTCCTTCTTAAGTTTTTCCAGCGCCTGTTCTATGTTGGCCTTCTCTTCCTCACTAACCTTATCACCATGTTCTTTTAAGATATTTTCAGTCGAATAGATTGCCTGATCAGCCTGGTTCAACGCATCGACTAATTCCCTCTTAGTTTTATCTTCTTCGGCATGTGATTCAGCTTCACTCTGCATTTTCTTGATTTCTTCTTCAGATAATCCGGAAGATGATTGTATCTGGATAGATTGTTCCTTACCCGTTCCAAGATCTTTAGCCGAAACATGAAGGATACCATTTGCATCAATATCAAAAGAGACCTCAACCTGCGGAACACCCCTTGGAGCCGGAGGGATTCCGGCTAACTGGAAGCGCCCAAGTGTCCGGTTATCGGCAGTCATTGGACGTTCTCCCTGCAAAACGTGTATGTCTACAGCAGTTTGATTATCTGCCGCAGTTGAAAATATCTCTTTTTTATTTGTCGGTATTGTAGTATTTTTTGGAATCAGGACTGTACAAACATTCCCAAGAGTTTCAATTCCCAATGAAAGAGGTGTGACATCCAATAGCAGGACATCATGAACTTCACCGGCAAGTACAGCGCCTTGAATGGCAGCACCCAATGCAACAACTTCATCCGGGTTTACGCTCTTATTCAGCTCTTTCTTAAAAACCTCTTGTACCAGTTTCTGCACAATAGGTGACCTCGTCGTCCCACCCACAAGTATTATCTCGTTTATATCTCCGGGACTGACTTTTGCATCTTCCATTGCAAGCTCACATGGCTTGCGGCACTTCTCGACAAGATGATTTATCAATTGTTCAAATTTCGCCCTTGTCAAACTCATGGTCAGGTGCTTTGGCCCCGCCTGGTCAGCTGTTATAAACGGCAGATTAATCTCCGCAGTCGTCGAAGTTGAAAGTTCGCATTTAGCCTTTTCAGCAGCCTCCTTAAGACGTTGCAAAGCCATATGATCCTGTCTGAGTTCAATGCCCTGCTCTTTCTTAAACTCTTCAGCAATATAGTTAAGTAGTACCTGATCAATGTCATCTCCGCCAAGTTGTGTATTACCATTAGTAGATAGTACCTCAAATACCCCTTCACCTACTTCCAGTATTGAAATATCAAATGTACCTCCGCCGAGGTCAAAGACAGCTATCTTTTCATTCTTCTTCTTGTCAATACCATATGCTAAAGATGCTGCGGTCGGCTCATTAACGATACGAACCACATCTAGACCGGCTATCGTTCCGGCATCCTTAGTTGCCTGTCTCTGACTGTCATTGAAATAGGCAGGAACAGTAATCACAGCCTTTTTTACCTCTGTTCCAAGATAATCTTCAGCCGTCTTCTTAAGGTCTTGAAGTACCATTGCAGAGACTTCGGGAGGGGTAAAGCTCTTCCCCCTCGCTTCCACCTTGACTAATTCGTCAGGATTGCCGACAATACCGTATGGCACAAGTTTTTCTTCCTGTGCAACCTCGTTATGCCTCCTGCCCATAAAACGTTTAATAGAAAATACTGTATTCTTAGGGTTAATAACCGCCTGCCGTTTGGCAAGTTGTCCAACCAGACGCTCATCTTTATCAGTAAAAGCCACTACGGAAGGAGTTATCCTGTTTCCTTCAGCATTTGTTATAACCTTGGGCTGATCACCTTCCATTACAGCCACCACAGAGTTAGTAGTTCCCAAATCGATACCAATGATTTTTTCCATCAAATTCTCCTTAAATAATAAATTCAGCGCTTCTATATACTCTGACTGTTAATTCTGTTTTACACTTTATATAAATGTGAAATAGGCATTTCCTGACAATACGGACAGAAATAATAAATCTTACCCAATCACGAAAAACTCTATGTTTTGAAATACGCAAACTATATACCATAAAACCCTTAAATATCATATATACATATGATTGCATGACTTATGGCATTCTGGATGTCTCTGGCTTTGAGGTTTATGCCGTTTTTACAAGTATGTTATGCCATTATGGCATACACATATTATCAGCATATATCTCTCAGGGCATCTTCCATGTTATAGAAGCCCGGCGGTTTTCCGGACAAGAATTTTGCTGCACGAATAGCACCCAAAGCAAAAGAATCCCTCGTTTGTGCTTTGTGAACCAGTTCGAGCCGTTCACCGCCACTGCAGAAAGTTATGGTATGTTCCCCTACGATGTCTCCGGATCGTATGGAATGTATACAGATTTGATCTTGTGGCCTTTCACCGGTTAGGCCTTTACGCCCATAGATTACAACATCATCCATTTCCCTATTTGTTGCAGTGCATATTTTCTCTGCAAGCTTTAAAGCTGTCCCACTCGGTGCATCTTTTTTAAGACGATGATGCGATTCAATTATTTCAATGTCAGACTCATCTCCAAGTATCTTTGACACTGTCTCGGTAAGGTTAAAGAGCAAATTTACGCCAATACTCATATTGGGAGAAAAAAGGCACGGTATCTTTTCAGATGCTTTATTTATCTCTTCTTTTTGTTCACTATCCAGTCCGGTAGTACCAATCACTGCTGCAACTCCATTATCAACACAATACTTCAGTCTGTCCATGGTGGAAGCAGGAGTGGTAAAATCTATGAATACATCCGGTGAGCCGCTAAGCTCATGTGATATTTTGACTCCATCATGTCCCTGGCCTATAACAGAATTTAAATCCTTTCCCATGTCGGGATGACCTTCCATTTCAAGCGCTGTCACCAGTTTCAGGCCCTCGTCTTCTGCAACAAGCCCGGCAATCCTCAATCCCATACGGCCACATACACCATTTATTCCTATATTGATCATGTAATTATTAACCTTCTATTTCTGGGAAATACACATTTAATCGTGGACATGGATGTGCTATTTATCATGCATCTTTCTATACCTTTTGCTTGCATTCTTAAGAAAATTTCTCTCCCTCCTCGTCAAACTCTTCATACCCGTACGGTTAACCTTGTCCAGCAAAGCATCAACTGCAGTTCTAACTTCTTCCTCTTTTCTATATTCCTTCTCCTTTTGTTGATTTTGCCGCGATATAATAAAATTACTAAATCTGGGCTCGTAACGAATAAACAGGAAACCATAAAGAAGCCCTCCAAGATGAGCGAAATGTGCAACATTGCCACCGGTTGGCATAAGGCAGTTAAACACCGTTATGCCGGCAAATATCATTACAAGATATTTTGCCTTTATTGGAAAAACAAAGAAGATTATAGTCGCATTTGGATAAAACATGGCGAATGCAATCTCGACGGCAAAGATTGCACCGGAAGCGCCAAGGATAGGATTGTCAGGTGTGAACATACAGCCAAATATGCCGGCAAAAATACCTGCCGTAAAGTACATGGTCAAGAATCTCCTTGTACCCATAGCCTTTTCAACTTCACTGCCGAACATCCACAAAACAAGCATATTGAATATTATGTGCCAGGGATCAGAAACACTATGCAGAAACATGTATGTCACGAACTGCCATAGCCAGAGTTTTCCTATAGCAAGTGGTTGGTAAAGCCAGAAAAGAGTTGTAAACCGGTCAGGCCCCACCACATGATGAACAACTCCATCGGCATCTGAAGACACCCCCATGATCGAAGCCCCCCACTGAGAACTAATAGTGGAAAATAGAAGCTGGATTATAAAAATAGTGACGTTTACAATTATCAGTATCATTATAACCCTGGTCCACTTACTCCCTATCGTTACACCAAACCCGGGCTTGTAATAACTATCATTATAATTTGACATTTCTATTCAGGACTCCTATTCTGAAAATTCATAACTTGCTAATTTCAGTACCTTTAGTGTGTAAGAAATTTGAACTTTCAATATAACTAATTCAATGAAAAAGTCAAGTTTGTTATCGGGTTACAGTTCATACAGAAGCACCTTTAAAGAAACATGGTCATGCACTTATTCAAGGATTACACAGGCGTGAGATTCTGTATCGTTTCAATAAAAAGGACTAAGCGTTGCGGCATTATAGACATTATTCATCAAGTATTTTACTAAACAGATAAATACCGAGAATAAGGTTAACTGCATTTGCAGCCCAAACGGAAGGAATAATTGGGAAATTCATACTTTCTGCCAGAATTAAACCTGTTGCAACCAGGGGGTAATAAATGAAAAGGATTAATATAAAACTAATCCCTAAACTAATAAGCATATTATTGCTTCTTGTCATTATACCCAATGGAATACCTATCAATATAAACGTAAGACTGGCAAGAGAAGGTGAAAGTCTCTTGTGAATGTTTACTGACAGTTCATGACTCATCTTTTGCTTTTCTGCTACTCCAACACGCTCAATAAGTACCTGTCGTTCTTTTGCCAGAGCTTCTTGGCTACGGAGAACTTCTTCTCTCTCTAACCTTGTATCTTCAATCTTCTTGTTCTCATTTTCTATCGCTCTCTCCGCTATAGACACCTTCCTCTTTGCTTTCTTGATTCTTCGTTTTTCTTTCTCTATTATCTTCTCAATCAACGCAACATTTTTCTCAAATTCCTCCTCACGTCTAAGATCAAACCCCAGTATTTTCGTATCTTCTTCAATCTCTCTTTCCAGTTTCAACTTACTGATATTACTCCGCGCCACATTTATGTAATTTTCAAAGACACTGATATCAAACTTTGCACGTTTTATCGCTCCCTCCTGCTTTGGTATTTTCGCTTTTGATTTCTTTATTTCCGTTTCAGCTTTTCTCAGTTTCGACTGAATTCCATTTATTTCTTCATCCATAGCTGAAACCTCTTTCCATGTATCCTTGATAGTCTTTTCCGGATCTTTGAACGGTTCCTCTGAACCACTTAATTTATCGTCAATTTCTCCTCTTTGCGCAATAAGACTTGTTAGCGTTGCGTATTTAAGTGCTTTATGCCTCAATCTCTTCCTTAATGGAATCTCAAACACGGCTTCCTCAAAATTCCCCATTTTAGGAGTATCTATCCCGCCCTTAATATCAGGCCTGATAAATTCGCCACGCCTTAATGTTAGCATAATCCCACTACCAGACTCATCTATCTCTATTTCACCTTCCTCGGCTAACAATATATTAACTATATAGTCGTCAGCATACTCAAAGACTGCAATGTCCCTATAGATACCATCTTCAATGCTGGTGATATAAATTTGATATGGATGGAAATCAATCTTCTTTTTAGCTGTTATAAAGTGTGTAGCAAGAACTCGTTTGACTGCTTTCTCCTGAAGTTGTCTCACTTTAAAATATGACCGGGGCAATACTTCGGCATTTAGATATAAGGTTAATATACTGAAGATTACTCCGGTAACGATTACCGGTGTCACTATGTTGTGAAGATGCATGCCGGCTGCCTTGATTGCCGTAATCTCGTTATCAGCACTCAGCCTTCCATAAGTCATGACCGTAGCAGTAAGTAACGAAGCAGGCAAAGCATGAGGAATGGTATATAAGGCCATGTAAGGAAGAACAGAAAAGAGACTTGGCACATCAAGTCCTTTATGAAGCAGTTGAACTGAGAACCCAAGTACCAACAAAAACTCGAGGCAAAATATTGCCGGTATAAATGTCCTTAATAACTCCTTCACTAAGTATCTATGTAAGATATTTATATTAATCATCTTTGTAAGAATGTTTTCTTGTTGTGCAAAATATATCAGATTTTTAATCTCAAAATCGATTATATCTATCCGGCTTTGAATAGGTCAATAATAAATATCTAAATCTAATCGTATTGCTACTGCTGGAGACACAATGTTTCTATTGACAAAAGCCTTTTGTGTGATAACATCATTTTGAAAACCTTACACGTGGACTTAGACACATAACAAGTCAAACTGGGAAGTCATATGTCCAGAAATTACAACACTATAAGAGAATGTACCAGACTGTTCTCATACGCAAAACCACATTGGAAAATGGTTATTTTAACCCTGCTGTGTATGGGACTTTTCACACTGTTAATTGGCGCTCAATTATCGTTAATCAAACCCGTAATAGATCGTTTGATAAGTGGAGAAACAACCAATTCTTTGTCAGGAACATACGGTCTGCAAAATAATAAAGATTCAGGGGATACATTAAACAGTTTAAACCGAAAAACTGTCACTAGAATAAAAGAGACAGCATTCATATCAAAACTTGAAGGATCTTTGAAGAAAGTAACAAGCTCTTTCACTTCCATAGGCATCCTTGTTGCGATTATGGCACCATTCATTTTTGCTTTCAGTTACCTGCAATCATACCTGAAGAGCCATGTCATGTGGAGTGTCCTCATGGATATACGAAATCATCTATGTGAACATTTACTTCCTCAATCGCTGAGTTATTTTGAAAACAGAAAGAGTGGAGAACTGATCTCAAGACTTACCAATGATATTACGGCAACACAATTCGGGCTTTCGATACTGTTTGACAGTGTTCTCCTTCAACCCATGCGTCTGTTATGCGGATTAGGGTTAGCCTTTTATTTTACCTGGAAGTTGTCTCTGTTTACATTTGTACTATTCCCGATTGTCATTATCCCCGTATTGGTTTTTGGGCGCAAAATAAAAAAATATGGAAGTAAGAGTTTAATGCATCTGGGAGAACTGACTGATGCAATGCGAGAAATGTTTTCAGGAATAAGGATTGTAAAAGCCTTTAAGATGGAAGACGAAGAAATCGTAGAATTCAAGAATTTAAATTCAAGGTTCTTCAGAAGAATGATGCAGACAGTTAAGGCAAAGGCCCTGAATACAAGTACTACCGAGTTTATCTATTCATTAGGGTTAGCCGCAATCATAATCGTTGGAGGCTATGTTATTACTACCAATAAAATCTCTCCTGGTTCACTAGGAGGATTTGTTACCGTAACTGCATTTTTGATACTTCCAGCAGTAAAAAAATTGGCCAAAAGCTATGCAAAACTGCAGGAATCCTTAGCTGGTGCAAGCCGGGTATTCGAGTTGCTTGACCAGAGTCCATCAATCACAGATAACCCTGATGCCATAGAGTTGAAAAAAATAGAGAAAACTGTTTCGTTTAAGAACGTAAACTTCGCATACGACAGCATACCGGTACTCAAGGACATCAACCTGACGGTTGAAAAGGGACAGATAATTGCAATAGTGGGAGAGAGCGGTGCCGGCAAATCTACAATGCTGGACCTTGTCCCGCGTTTTTACGATCCTCTCAGTGGAGCTATCGAAATCGATGGTACAGATATCCGTTTAATAAAGCGTGATTCACTCCTGGAGCATATCGCAATTGTCAGCCAACAGACATTTTTATTCAATAGAAGCTTTAAAGACAACATCCTATGTGGGAAAAGAGACGCCAGTTTAGAAGAGATAGAAGACGCTGCCAAAGCGGCTAATATACACGATTTCATCACAAGCCTTCCGGATGGTTATGATGCCTTAGTTGGAGAACAGGGCGTAAAGCTCTCCGGCGGCCAGAGGCAAAGGGTAACAATAGCAAGAGCAATACTTAAGAATGCACCTATATTGATTTTAGATGAAGCCACATCTTCTCTGGATTCTGAATCTGAAATGCTAGTCCAGGAAGCATTAGACCATCTAATGGAAGGTAAGACAACCTTCGTCATTGCACATCGCTTATCAACCATACGTCATGCCGATAGAATCTTAGTCTTAAAAGATGGTTTTCTTGTTGAAGCAGGAACACATGATGAACTGATAGAAAAAGAGGGTGAATATAAAAAGTTGTATAGAATACAGTTTGCAACCTGAGATAGACAATTCACAACTCTCCATATGTAACCTCCATAAAACACATTCAAAATAGATTATGAAAATATTAATTACCGGACCACATGGTATGCTGGGAACAGATATCATCAAACTGCTTCGAAAGGAGAGGGATTTAAAAGTCATAAAGGCCACACACGAAGAACTTGATATCACACTTGAAGATGAAGTATCAGACTTTATTTCCAGACATACACCGGATATTATTATTAATTGTGCCGCCTATACAAACGTCGACAAATGCGAGACCGAAAGAGAGAAGGCCTTCAAGGTTAATGCTCTGGGGCCAAAATACATAGCTTCTGCGGCAAAAGAATGCGGCGCCAGGATTATTCATGTCAGCACTGACTTTGTGTTTGATGGCAATAGTGACAGACCATACCTTGAAGAAGACCAGACTAATCCATTGTCAGAATATGCCAGGACAAAGCTTGAAGGTGAAAGGTATATCCAGGATTACTGCGATTCATTTCTGATAGTAAGAACTTCATGGTTGTTCGGCCATCATGGGACAAACTTTGTGGAAAAAATGCTTGAACTGGCAGGACACAAAAAAGAGCTCTCCATTGTCACTGACGAAACAGGCTCCCCGACATACACCGCAGACCTGGCAGAAGCTCTGTGGGTCTTAATAAAGAAGGGATGTGAAGGTATTTTCCATGTCTCTAATGAAGGATGTTGTTCGCGATATGAATGGGCAAAATATATTTTTGAAACACAGGGTTACAATATTAAAGTCAACCCGATAAAATCATCTCAATATAAACGTCCTGCAATAGTCCCTCTTAATTCAACTCTGAACTGTCAAAAGCTCACCACAAGTACCGGAATCCGAATGAGGCCATGGGAAGACGCCTTAAAAGAGTATCTGGAGAACAAGAATGATTAGTATTATTGGACAAATAGAATTTTAAGGCTTGAAGCTTCTAAGTTTTAATTCTTTTATCGGTTTGAAGTGCTTGGCATTACTTGAAACAAGCTCCATGTTATTTTCGGTTGCTGTTGCTGCGATTACCGCATCTCCCGCCCTCAAGCCAGTAGACAATGTATATTCTTCTATATAAATAGAAGCCCTATGGCCAATATTCTCGGTAAATGGGAGGACAATAAAATCATAAGATGACAAAAAGTCTTTTACATTTTTGTGTTGAGCCTTATTTCTTGCACACTGAAGCAACTCCATATATGTCTGGACAGATAAAAACCTTTCTTCAGCCTGGTCAACAATTCTTGATGCCTTTTCATTCCCTTTTTCCACCCATATAAAAATATCTGTGTCAAATATCATCAGTAACGAGGCCCTCTTAAATTTTGCATTTCCTCTGAAACAGATACATTATTATCTTTTAACATTCCAAAAAAAGGGTGGTCCGTAACTTTCTTATATTTTTTATTATTAACAGGAACAATAACACCCTTAACCTTGCCATGATAAAGGATTGTTACTTTTTCCTTTCTATCCAGCGCCTTTAAGACGTCTTTCATCTTATACCTTAAATCTATTATAGAAGCTTTCATATCATATCCTCCTTATTTATGTATATCGTAAATATACATATTCATCATAGGAATTTCAAGTATTAATAAAATTAAAATCAGGCAGGTATTGACAATGAATGGCAAAGAAAGAAGGTAAAAGTTTCAACTCAGAATATGATGGAGGTTGGTTTTATTACTCAGGAATTGTGTCTTACGACAAAGATTTTGGGACAAAACAAGATTATTATTGGGGTGGATGTATTTTTCAAAAAAACCTGAAATACAAAAGGCAAAGGGAATATAGATTGGCAATGGTAACTGATCCTCAACTGAAAAAGAAAGATCATATCCGCCTTACTCTTGGAGACTGTAGCGACCTGATTTCTATACTTTAAATCAAAATCCGAACAACAACTTCGAGAGGGACGTGAGTTCCGCTGGCACCCCCCCCTATCACAATTTAGCAACCAACAAAGAATTCTTGAAACTCACCTGATAATCTCTTAGACTAAAAACCATAATGAGAAAATCAATAATCGCCCGTGGCATCAGGGTACACAATTTGAAAAATATTAATATAGAGATCCCTTTACGTAAACTGGTTGTGATAACCGGTGTCAGTGGTTCAGGCAAATCAAGTCTGGCTTTTGACACACTGTATGCCGAAGGCCAGAGGAGATATGTGGAATCATTTTCAGCTTATGCACGTCAATTCCTGGAAAGGGTGGATAAACCGGATATCGATCATATAGAAGGCATACCTCCTGCAATCGCGATCGAACAAAAGAATCCCGTAAAAAATCGCCGCTCCACTGTCGGGACTGCAACCGAAATAAATGATTATCTACGGCTCCTTTTTGCACGCATAGGCAAGACTTACTGCACAAAATGTGGAGAGATTGTCCGGAATGATACAATATTGCAGATCACAGATTGCATACTATCACTTCCTGAAAACACCAGATTTCTTGTTGCGTTTCCTGTTGCGATCAGCAAGAAAATTTCCAGTGACATGCAGGTTTCTGCTTTAAGGGAACGAGGCATAATCAGAATCCTTGCCGACAATAATATTATTGATATCTCTTCTACACCTGAGAACTTTGATATACGCAAGTATAAGTCAGTTGCTGGAGTAGTAGACAGATTAGTAGTGGGGAAAAAGATTAAGGGCCGCCTTATAGACAGCCTTGAAACAGCTTACAGTCTGGGTGCTGGATATCTAAGAGTCTTACTCTTAACTGACGGAATTAAGAAAGATATTAAAGATAACATTGTTAAATCAAACTTCTTTACAAAGAAACTTGCAGGAAAAAAGCTTAAGGCTATCTTAATAAATGATTCAAAATGGCATGAAATATCATTCAGCAGTCACTTCTGTTGTAATAATTGTAATATAGAATACAAGACCCCCACTCACCATCTGTTTTCCTTTAATAATCCCCTGGGAGCATGTAAGAAATGTCAGGGGTTCGGACATACTATAGAAATAGATATGAATCTTGTTGTACCTGACAAAACAAAAACCATTAATGAGGGTGCAATAGCCCCCTGGAATTCACCGGCCTATTGTAACCTGCTAGAAGAATTACAGGCAGCAGCATCAGATTACAACATTCCGCTTGATATACCATTCAATAAATTAACAAAGAGCCAGTTGAGATTAATCGAAGAAGGAACTGATGATTTCACCGGTATTAACGAATTCTTCAACTGGCTGGAGGGAAAGAAATATAAGATGCACGTCAGGGTATTACTCAGCAAATACAGATGCTATACAGTATGTTCTGAGTGTGGCGGTACCAGGCTTAATCCACCTGCCCATAATGTGAAGATTAATCAATATAACATATCAGACATATGCAGTATGTCTATTGATGAAACATACAGTTTTTTTGAGAAAATAAAGCTCTCAAAATACGAGGAAGAAGTAGCCAGGCTTTTGTTGCTGGAGATAAAGAAAAGGCTTGGTTACATGGTTAAGGTTGGACTGGAATATTTGACGCTGGACAGAATGACAAGGACATTATCTGGCGGAGAAGCGCAGAGGGTAAACCTTACCACTTCACTCGGCTCATCGCTTGTTAATACATTATATATCCTGGATGAGCCAAGTATTGGTTTACACCCGAGGGACACGAAGCGCCTTATCGATATACTGGTACGGCTCAGGGATATAGGGAACACAGTCTTAGTGGTCGAACATGATAGAGATATGATTAAGTCTGCAGACTATCTCATAGACATTGGACCCGGAGCTGGCGAAAACGGTGGTAGCGTGGTTTATACCGGAGATGCAAAAAAAATACCCTCTAAGAATGGTTCCTTAACAGGGCAATATTTGAAAGGTAAGAAGCAGATTGAACTGCCCATGGCCAGAAGGAAAGTAACTCATAACCATATTGAAATTATCGGGGCATCAGAAAACAATCTGAAGAATATTACCGTGCGATTTCCCCTCAAGGTATTTACCTGTGTAACCGGAGTATCGGGTTCCGGCAAAAGCACACTGATCCAGGACACTCTGTATGGCGCCCTTAAGAAAAGAATGGGAATCTATAATGGCTTTATAGGAAAGCACAATGACTTGAATATCAACGGAGGCATTGACGATGTAATCATGGTTGACCAATCACCTATTGGCAGAACGCCCAGATCAAATCCGGTTACCTATGTAAAGGTATTCGATTTTATAAGGAAGATATTTGCTTCCACCAGGGAAGCAAGATTACACAATTATTCCCAAAGCTCTTTTTCTTTTAATGTTAAAGGCGGCAGGTGTGATTATTGTGAGGGCTGTGGTTATATAAAGGTGGATATGCAGTTCCTTGCTGATGTTTACGTAACCTGTGATCAATGCCACGGCAAGCGTTTCAGGAAAGATATTCTAGAAGTTTGTTATAAAGAGAAAAACATTCATGATGTCTTAGAAATGACCGTAAGCGAGGCAATGGCATTCTTTTCCACACGTGACAAGCATGCACTGACATCAGACATAAACAGCAGTTTATCTAAAGCGGCATCACATATCAAAAAGGGACTGAAATATCTTGAGGATACAGGTTTGGGATACCTTAGATTAGGGCAACCGGCAACCACACTCTCAGGCGGTGAAGCGCAGCGATTAAAACTGGCGACTTACATGGCAAAAGGAAAACACGAAGAAATACTTTTCATATTTGACGAACCTACAACTGGCCTGCATTTTGACGATATAAGAAAACTTCTTGATTGCTTTCAGAGGTTAATAGATGACGGACATTCCGTGATTGTTATTGAGCATAATCTTGAAGTCTTAAAATGCGCAGACCATATAATCGATCTCGGGCCGGAAGGTGGAAAGGGAGGCGGATATGTATTAGGATGCGGCAGACCTGAGAAAATTGCTAAATTAAAGAAGTCCTATACAGGAAAATATCTTAAAGAATATGTGTAGTGTCATTGAATTAAGGATTTTTTCGTAAATTCAGTGTATACCTGCAAACTGTAGCGGAATGGCTTCCCACCCGAACGCCCGCCTGTACCTATTCGGGCAGGTACCCGTTCGGTACGGGCGGGTAGCCTTCCATTTATACACTTAGACATGGTAATGGAAACCTGAAGGTTTCCGCTACGTTTTAATTCAATGTTATCGCTCGCTTTCACAACTCCTGACTCTGAACTCCGAACTCTCACGACAAATCCAGCATCCTCTGAATAGCCGATAAGGCCTTTCTCGCTATCTCATCCGGCACTGTGACTACAAACTGAAGGTCTTCCAGAGACCACAATAGTTTTTCCAGAGTATTTAGTTTCATATTAGGGCAATCCGATAGAGGTGTAACCGGCATAAAGAGCTTATCAGGATTTTCCTTCCTCAACCTGTGCAAAATTCCTATTTCAGTACCGATAATGAATTCCTTTGCATTACTGCTGTTTGCATATTTTAAAATACCGGTTGTACTTGCTACGTGGTCTGCAAGTGCAATCACATCAGGTGTACACTCAGGATGCACGACCACCTCTGCCTCCGTGTGTTCGGATTTCATCTTAACTATCTGATCAGCAAGTATCCTGTGATGAGTTGGACAATAACCCTCCCAGTAAATCATCTCGCGATTCAGGCATGATGAAACATATGCACCGAGGCTCTTATCAGGGATAAATAATATCTTCTCATCTTCAGGGATGGATGACACGATTTTCACAGCGTTCGATGAAGTACAGCATATATCACTTTCAGCCTTAACATCTGCAGTGGTATTAACGTAACACACGACCTTGATATCTGGATAAAGCTCTTTTTTCTTCCTTAATTCCCTTGCCGTGATCATATTCGCCATTGGGCACCCTGCATGTTCATCCGGCATAATAACAGTCTTATTCGGGGACAATATTGCAGCAGTCTCCGCCATGAAATGAACACCGCAAAAGACAATCAAGTCCGCATCCGCCTTTGCGGCCTGCTGAGACAAACCCAGGGAATCTCCGACATAATCTGCAACATCCTGGATCTCGCCACGCTGATAATTGTGTGCCAGGATAATGGCATTATGCTTCTTCTTTAACTCAGAAATCTTTTCAACAATCGGATCAGACACAACCCTACACTCCTTTTCTAAATGGTATAAAGTATTTATATAAGCTATCAATAAGTTGAGGAAAACTTATAATCTTTTTACCACCCCATTTCCCCTCCTTGCGAAGGAGGGGATTAAGGGGAGGTCTTCCTCAACTTATTGATAATTTACGTGTTTATGCAATATTATCATTTAAATATCTTATTTTACAACAATTTTTTATGTAATGTAGAGTACCGGACTTACTGTGAATGTGCCTGCCACACCAAGCCATTCAGACAGTAAAAACAGGACAGAACCTGTTAAACAAGAGATTTAGTAAATGAACCAGGGTTTTATCACAGGATATGAGCAATTCAAGATTAGTGTTTTGTTGAAACAGGCCAGAGAAGAGGCAGGTTTAACTCAGGAGGAGCTTGCAGTAAAATTAGATACAAAAAAATCTGCTATTTCAAGAATTGAAAATCACGCAGAAGATATCAAGCTCTCTACTCTGGAAAAGTTTGCACATGCACTTGGAAAGAATCTTCGTTTGGAAGTGGCCTGAAAACAGCGAACAGGTCAATTGAGTGGCCTGCTTGGGACTTACCACAAAAAGAAGGTATATCAATAGTATTAAGCCAACTGCCAATAAACGTGTGGTTTTACTCTTTTTTCTGGTTTCCATTCTACATGTCTTTTTGCTATCATACTTTTTGACAATTGGCATCTTGATTATCTTTACGCAAGATAGTAAATTATGAAAATTTATTTTGATAATTGTTGTATCCAAAGACCGTTTGACGATAAATCGCAAATTCGTAATAGGATTGAAGCAGAAGCCGTTATAAGCATTATAGAATTAATTGAAGAAAATAAAATAGAGCTTGTTACATCTTCGATAGTAGAAATGGAATCGAACAAAACACCTGATCCAGAAAGCGTAAAGTTTGGATCGAAGATACTATCATTAAGTACTAAAAAGATTAATTTATCCGATAAAATTATAAAGAGAGCAAAAGAATTTGAGAAGATGAGTGTAAAGGCTATCGACGCATTGCATCTTGCCATAGGGGATATAGAGAAAATAGATTATGTCTGCACAACTGACGACAGATTTATCAAACAATCTGTAAAGATTAAAAATTTAAAAACAAGAATAGTATCACCAATAAAATTTATAGAGGAGTATGAAAAATGAGTATAGCCGCAACCGCAAATGAAATAAACAAGGAAGCATTTGAAGTGCTTTTTAGAGAATTAGGAGTTAGCAGGACAATAAGGTTTATAAATCAGTATAGTGTCGGAAATGGCAATTATATTGAAATGAAAGATAAAATTTTTAATGGAATGACAGTAGAAGATATTGTTTCTGAAATAAAACATCGTACTGAAAAAATACCTAAAAAGAAATTGAAATTAGCAAGAAAGAGAACGAAGAAGATTAAAGGATGAAAAGGCCACCATTTAATCTTCTCAAAAGAAAAGCATTACAGAAACTCGGTGTAAGAATGGAAAGATTATGAAGAATACAATCGTAAATGAGAAAGAATCGGGAAAATATTTTTGGTAGGTACACTCTGCACCAATTGATGTTTTAACTCGCAAATTCCGTAATCATTCACCAAAAATTAAAGATTCGTTTCATATGCTAAGAGATAGTACTGCATGTCTGTTTTTATCTGAACTAATTAAATGGAAATATTAAAATTACAAATCATGGTCTGTACACATTAGGAAGGGATCAGTATATTGTTTCAGCAATTTTTTGTCTTTTATGTATAGTTTCATCATTTTTCATTGCCAGCTTGCTGTTCTTCAATCAGTTGAATTTCTCGTTCCAGTTCTGTTTTCAATTCATCCTCAGTAGGAAGAACCAGCCGATATTTTGAAGCAAAAAGCTGTTCACTGTCCTTTAAGACAGAATACCTGACAACAGTATCTTCTTTATCACTGCAAAGAATTATTCCAATAGTCGGATTATCATCCTCACCCCGCTTTAGATCATCAAACATACGGACATACATATCCATCTGGCCAATATTCTGATGAGTTAATTTGCCGGTTTTTAAATCGATAATCACAAAACATTTAAGAATGTAATTATAAAAAACCAGATCAATATAAAAATGGGATGTTTCTGTACTTACTCTAAATTGGCGTGCTACAAATGAAAATCCATTACCGACTTCTAAAAGAAATGCCTGAAGATTATTGATGATGTTTTTTTCAAGTGTTGATTCCTTTAATTGCTCATTTTCCGGCAAATTAAGAAATTCCAGTACATAAGGATCTTTAATGAAATCCCTGGTATCTTTCTGTTCGATATTCTCTACAGATCTCAAATCACTTTTTTTATCTATTGATGAAAGGAGCCTTTCATAGTAGTGGGAATTGATATTTCTTTGAAGCTGTCGTACACTCCATCCTTGAGACTTTGATTCCTTTAGATAGTATTCACGGGCTTTGAGATTATCAATGCGCATAATAAGACGAATATGTGACCAACTCAATTCTCTACACAGTGTGTAGAGTTTTTCGTTACTTGGAAAAACAAGATAAAACTGGCGAAAATTCCATAGGTTGGCGACAGAAAATCCTTTTCCAAACTCAGCATTAAGTGCGATAGAAAGGTTTTTAATAAGATTAGCTCCGTAGTCAGCTCTTTCCTTACCCTTTTGTTCTTCGTCAACAATTCTTTTACCAATACTCCAGTAAGCTTCAACCATCGTGTAATTAACGGCAGAGTAGGCTTTGTTTCTTGCCTGCTGTAGAATAGTGCGGATATCGTTATAGAATGTCTTATCAATCTCTCTCATATCAATTTCCGATTTTATAGTATATCAGAATTGTTTCAAGGGTATTCTTTATAGTCATATAGCAGTATAGTATCTTTGACGTGAAGTTGTTATGATCTTTTAATCACAGGTGAGTATTGTTTACGATGGCTCGTAACCTTCCTGCCTGAAAGACGTAGTCACCCGCCCCGATGAATCCCTACCCGACGAATGACAGGTGGGCGTTCGGACGGGGACAAGTGCCATTTGTTAGGATTATTGTTGATTGGACAGAGTGCTTAATCCATAAATGGTGAAATGATATTATGAGATGAATATTTGCAAGGGACAGGGGCGGTTTTGTGCTTGACAAACAGGGGCCTTATAGGTGTTCGAATAATAGGGCCAGCGCCTATTATTGACATGAGTGCCACATCCCGCCTAACAAGCTGGCGGACAAGCTTGCCACTTGGCACAATTTCCCATTTAAAGCTTTAATCAAAACTTATCTGTTTTCAAATATCAAATCAGCAATCACAAATCACATTCCTCAACTTATCTATAGAATATTCAGAAATGATATAGCAGAAACTAAGTAAAAAATTACGAGACCTAATTATCAGGATACACTGTGGTATTGCTGGTGAGATGCGGTTTACGGTAGAAAAGGTGTGATTAAAAAAAGGGGCAAGGTAATCTGCTTACCAATGCCCCTTAATAATTTTGGTCACAAAATGCTCACAACTTACAGGATTTCACCATCAGTTGCTTATCATAACTCTTTATATGATAATATGGGCGATACTGGACTCGAACCAGTGACCCCTTGCTTGTCGAGCAAGTGCTCTAGCCAACTGAGCTAATCGCCCATAATCTCTTTTCGGAATCTTCTGCCGGCAGCAGATTTCAAATATTTTTCTCTTTTGCGTGCGTCCGTTCGTGTTCTAAAGGATTCTTTATATAAAAGCTTCCATGGTCTTTTTGGTTTTGTTGATTTTACTCTGCCGGCATTGTGTTCTTTTAATCTTTCTTCTGTATTTTGGCTCAAACCAATATACTGCGAATTATCCTTTTTACTTATTAACACATAGATATAGAACACTTTAATTACCGCTCAAATCTAATGTAAGTGCTCCCCGCCCGTACCGAACGGTACCTGCCCGAATAGGTACAGGCGGGCGTTCGGGCGGGTAGCCAACTGAGCTAATCGCCCATGAATACGCAATGCTGATTTCGAGAAAGGTGTGATGAAATCACGGAGCAAGAGTACAAAATTCGCATGAATGAGCAATCCCAGACTCACTATTTATCATTCATTATTATGGTTTTTATCTTAGCAGAGACAGAGACAGTGTCAAGTAAATTCAAGAGTGCTTAAACATCCGGTATTCATACAAATAACAACTCAGGATTTTCCTAAAGAATATATTTAGGATACCGATAATATTACAATAGAGGAGACAGCTAAGGCGGTGTAACACACTACTTTTGAAATCACAACCCTTAAATACATGGACACTAAAAGTGGATATTGACCAGGAAGAGTACATAAAACTATTTAAGACTATTAAGAAGCGGATTGAGCTACTCGAGGCTAACGATCCGGACAACGAGAACCTTGATGAACTTAAGCTTATACTATCTGACAATTTATCGAATGATGGCAAGATTCATAACCGATCTTCTTTAATGAATAAGAAGTTTCATCTCTTTTACCTGAATTATAAGGATTCTATGCATAAATATGAAACAGGCCACTTGTATAATTAGACGCTTAAACGCCTGTTAATATTTTGGGTTTCCTTCACCAGACACTTCACGTTCTTTGTATTCTTTGTTTTAGCTGTGCCCTGTTATGAACCAGATATCCAATCTTGATGATAATAGTGTCTCATTATGACTGGAAGGGACGAAGGTTGCAGGAGTTCTATTGATTAAAAGGCAGGAGGTGGGACAAGATTGAACCGGAAAGTGCTGAAGTGAAATATGGTATGAAACCGGAGCGACATGCTGCTACTCAGTCATGTTATTGTTTGTGGTTAAGAAGCATCTAAACGTTTTTCCAGGGCGTCTACCTCATCTTGAAGTCCTTCAGGCAGTTTGTCACCAAATTTTGCAAGGTGTTCCCTGATTAATGGTATTTGCTTCTTCCACTCTTCAGTATCTACTTTTAAGAGTTCTTCTAAATCCTCAGTTGAAATATCCAGGCCATCAAGATACAGGGCGTCTTTAGTTGGTATCCAACCAATGGGTGTTTCTTCAGCCTTTCCTTCTCCACAGACTCTCTCAATAACCCATTTTAAGGCACGGCTGTTTTCACCAAAGCCAGGCCAGAGGAACTTGCCATCTTTATTCTTGCGAAACCAGTTAACATAAAAAATCTTTGGCAATTTGTCAGCGTCTGTTTTCTCACCGATATCGAGCCAATGTTTAAAGTAATCTCCCATATGGTAGCCGCAGAAAGGGAGCATTGCAAACGGGTCGTAGCGTAGTTCACCAACTTTACCGGCAGCAGCAGCAGTCTTTTCAGAAGAAACAATAGAACCCAGAAAAGTTCCATGTTGCCAGTTGAATGCTTGATGTATCAGAGGCACAACGCTTGCCCGTCGCCCGCCAAAAAGAAACGCAGATATTGGAACACCCTTTGGATCTTCCCATGCCGGATCAATTACAGGATTTTGATATGCGGGCGCCGTGAAACGTGCGTTCGGATGAGCTGCAGGAGTATCTGAATCGGGTGTCCATTCATTGCCTTTCCAGTCTGTTAACTTAGCAGGTGGTTCATCTGTCATCTCCTCCCACCAGACATCACCATCCTCCGTATAGCCTACATTCGTAAAAATACAGTTTTCCCTCATAGTAAGCATACAATTAGGATTAGTTTTCATTGATGTTCCCGGAGCAACCCCAAAATAGCCAGCCTCAGGGTTTATCGCATACAAACGACCATCTTCACCAAATTTCATCCACGCAATGTCGTCTCCCACGCATTCTACTTTCCACCCGGGAATGGATGGGATCAGCATTGCCAGATTAGTTTTACCGCATGCACTCGGAAATGCTGCCGTCACATACTTCTTTTCCCCATTTGGAGGTGTAATACCCAGTATAAGCATGTGTTCGGCCAGCCATCCTTCCTCCCTTGCCATCGAAGAGGCAATCCGCAAGGCAAAACACTTTTTCCCCAATAAGGCGTTTCCACCATAACCTGACCCATAAGACCAAATGGTCCTCTCTGCAGGAAAGTGAGTAATGTACTTGTTATCTGCATTACATGGCCAGGGAACATCCTGTTGACCTTCTTCCAGGGGGCTACCAACAGAATGAAGACATGGAATAAAATCGCCATCTTCGCCTAAAACATCTAAGACTGCCTTTCCCATACGTGTCATGATTTTCAAATTATTTGCAACATAAGGAGAATCTGTTAATTCTATACCGATGTGAGCAATATTTGAACCTAAAGGCCCCATACTGAAAGGAACAACATACATGATACGCCCCTTCATAGAACCGGCATAAAGCGCAGTCATCTCGGCCTTCATTTCGTCCGGATCACACCAATTGTTGTTGGGACCGGCATCTTCCTTGTTTTTTGTGCAGACAAAAGTTCTATCCTCTACACGGGCAACATCGGCAGGATCAGATATTGCCCAATAACTATTCGGCCTTTTATCATCATTTAATCTTACATACGTTCCGCTTTTGACCAGCATATCGGCCATTTCATCATACTCTTCATGGCTGCCATCGCACCATACAACCTGATCAGGCTGACACATCTTTGCCACTTCATCAATCCAGGTCAGAAGTTTTTTGTTTTTAGTTAGTGGGATTGTACCACCCATAAAGTCTCCAGTTAATTTTAAAGTTTAGTAAATATGACAAGTAATGCTATTTAGGTAAATGTTCATTTTAAAACAAAATTATAAGAAATTCCAACCATTTTTTTTGGCTTTACCAGAGTTCAGATTTCTATTTTCTACTTAATAAACATACATTTTCCAGATGAAAATTAAACTGATTTATATATAATTAATAATTCCAGGAAAACCCAACCTGAACTAGCAGGAATTATAATATTGAAGAATTAAGGGATTAAGGAATTCCTTCCCTGTCCGCCAGTTGGTTAGGCGAGAATTCTTCAATTCCCAGATTCTTAAATTCCGCCAAAATTGGTCATATAATTTCTGTTAATGAATTATTATTCTTATTTCTGATTGAAATGTATAAGATGAAAAGATTGTGTGTATATTGTGGATCAAGCTCTGGCGCCAGATCTGATTATAAACTAGCCGCCAGACAATTGGCACAAACCTTAGTGAACAGGAATATCGATCTGGTTTATGGTGGAGCGAGCGTAGGCATAATGGGTAAGATTGCCGACACCGTCCTTGAAGAGGGGGGGAACGTAATCGGCGTAATACCGAGAGATCTCTTTGTAAAAGAAGTTGCCCACACAGGCCTCACAGAATTACGGGAAGTTGCCTCTATGCATGAACGTAAATTATTGATGGCTGAATTATCTGATGGTTTTATCGCTTTGCCGGGAGGATTCGGTACGTTTGAGGAGATCCTTGAAATCATAACCTGGTCACAATTAGGAATGCACCAGAAGCCATGTGGCCTGTTGAACGTGCACAGCTATTACGATAAACTTATTGACTTTCTTGATCATGCTGTTTCCGAACACTTCATAAAGAAGATTCATCGCTCTATCGTGCTTGTAGAAGAATCTCCGGAAATATTGTTGGAAAAGTTCGAGGCGTACAAAGCTCCTGAAGCAATGAAATGGATTGACCGAAACAGTGCCTGAAGAAATCGAACAGGTTTTTGTATGGAAATTATACTATGAAAGTATATATGAGATATACTAAGCATTTGTTTATAATATTTATTATTATTTTATCGGTAAATGAAACAAGTTTTGCCATAGGTAAAATTGTAGATTATTTCCTAAACAACCAGAATGCATGGAGCAATACAAAGCGAATTACCGGTAGTACACCAGCTAAGGTTGTAGTAGAAGATGGGCTGGAGGGATTGAGGCTTGAACTTATGGACCTGACAGACGGGGACGAAGTAGCTTTGGTTTTTCTGGAAACCAGGAAGGTAGAGAAGATGAAACGCGAGGGGTTTTGTAATCTAAATGACAAACTAGTACGCGGCAAAAACAGGATTGTTTCTGTTATCATAAGAAATCACGGTAACCGTAAAAAGTTTCACTACAAATTCATACTTAAGAAAAGTGTCAGTCGCGCACCTGCCATCATATATAATGATGGCGATGCAATTCTTGAAAGTAATTATGATGGCAGTACAGCGGTTGTAAACGATTCAGATCTTTCAGGAATTAACCTTCTTGAGATTGAGGTTCGCTAGCTAACCAGCATAATAGATAACCTTGAATTTATTAATACAATATAATGATTGAATGGTCAAATAAATACAGCGTAGGCGTGTCGGCAATGGACGAGGAGCATAAGGGCTTCATTGGTACTATCAATAAGGTTATTGTCGCCAGGCAGTGTGACTACAGCCAGGAAGAAGTAGAGGAAGTTTTAAGTGAGTTGGTCAAATTCGCCAAAGAACATTTCAAGAATGAAGAGACTTACATGTCTAAGTTTGAATATCCTGATTATCTGCTGCATTATAATGAACATCTGAACTTCTCTCTCCATATGATTATTTATAATAATCAAGTAATTAACGGTGAATATAAGATTATGGACGAGTTGTACAAATATTTACAGGAGTGGCTTGTCCACCATATCCAGAAAACCGACAAGAAATATACCAAATGTTTCAATAAGAATGGCCTTAGATAATCTCAAACAGTTTAGTTCAAGCCGTTTTTTCATCTTGCGTCTTTTGCATTATTTTACTATCATCTATAAGCATTGCCAGCAATAAGACTTATATACATTTTTTAGAAAGATTTCAATACAATGGGCACTATATCAAATATCATAAAGATGTCGCGAAGTAGCTCATTTTCAGACATAAGAATGATGAAGTGGGCTACAAGACTGCTCTCTTTTCAAATAGACGGTAGGCTTAATAGTGGTTTCAGTTTCCCGCCCTATCTCATACATATTACCCCAACCAACCTATGCAATCTGCGTTGTAAAATGTGTGGACAATGGGGTGAAACAGGTAACTATAATAATATAGATGCCAGTCTTTTAAGAGAAACCATAAATATTGAGGAATTTGAGAAACTTATTGATGATGTTGCCGAATTTTCACCAACAATCTTCCTGACAGGGGGTGAACCATTTTACTACAAAGATATAATCAGGTTGATAAGATATATAAAACAGAAAAACCTTATATGTTGGGTAATCACAAACGGTACCCTCCTTGATAAATATGCGAATGATATTGTCAAGCTTGAGGTAGATGTATTATACGTCTCTATCGACGGGCCTGAGCATGCCCACAATGAGATAAGAGGCACCCACAACGGCTACCAGAAGATTTCCTCTGGAATCAAGAAGATCATCACTGCAAAGGAGAAATTTAACAAACAAAGGCCGCTATTGTGCCAGGTATTCACTATAACCGACCATTCGGCTCCATACCTGAAGAATATTACTGAAACAACTGAAGAACTTGGCTTTGAAATGCTTCTCATAAAACATCCATATTTTAATAATACAAAAACAGGTAAAGATTACGAAACTATGATGAAGAGTGTGTTCCAGTGTCATGCACCTTCATGGCAGGGATGGATCAATGACGAGACAAAAATAGACACCCATGCCCTGCAGATGGATATCTCACGTTTACTCACAAAGAAACATAAATTCAAGCTTGCATTCTTTCCTACAATTAAAGTCTCAGACATACCACAATATTACTCAACCACACAGGACACCTTCTATAATGGAAGCAAATCAAAAAAGAAGGTAAAACGCTGCATTGCACCCTGGACGCAGACAATGGTATATCCTAATGGTGATATTGTGTTTTGCAATGACAACCCCGACTACGTTTTAGGAAACCTGAAGACTGAAAGATTCTCTGAGATATGGAATAATAACAAATCCAGAAAGTTTAGAAAGTTTATTAAAAGTAATGTTCTGCCAATTTGCTCAAGATGCTGTGGTTTATATTACCACCCCTTCTACCGCTCTAGCTCCAGCTTAAAAGCGTTGGCAAAATAATTTGCAGGATGTGGCACTTTTATCTTTATATAAGTTGGATGAGTTAATTTATTATGAAATGGTATAAAATATTTACGCCTGAATTAAAAGAGCTTATAGAGAGTAAAAATCTTAAAGGGTTAAGTCTTATCCTAAGAGAACTCCACCCGGCAGATATTGCAGACATTATACGGGAACTGGAACCCACGGAAAGAGTAATAACACTCCGTGTACTGGACAAAACAAAGATTGCAGAGGTATTTTCCCTTCTAGACCCGGAAGAAGAAGAAGAGATGCTCGAATACTTTACCGAACGCAGGGCAAAGGCAATCCTGCTGGAAATGAGCCCTGATGACAGAACACAACTCCTTGATGAACTCCCTGCTTCAGTAGTAAAAAGACTGCTTAATCTATTTCCTGTTGAAGAGAGGGAGGAAGCAAATATACTACTGAATTATCCGCCCGAATCTGCAGGAAGGGTTATGACAACAGAATATGTAGATCTGGGAACTGAAATTACTGTCTCAGAAGCGCTAGAGCACATAAGAAAGACAGGCCCGGATAGAGAAACAATATATACATGCTATGCAATTAATGAGAAGAGAGTGCTGTGTGGAGTAGTTTCGCTTAAAGATATTATTTTAGCCAAACCTGACCAGAAAATAAGCCAGATAATGAACGAAAAAATCTATAAAGTAAATACAACTGATGACCAGGAAGAAGCGGCCAAGGCAATTCAGAAATATGATTTCCTCTCTTTACCAGTAGTGGACAGCGAAAATCGTCTGGTCGGTATTATTACGGTTGATGACATTCTCGATATAGTGGAAGAAGAAGCCACAGAAGATTTCCATAAAATGGCTGCAATTCAATTACCGGAAGAGAGATACTTTCGTGCCGGATACTTTAAACAGTTGTCTGGAAGAGTAATTTGGTTATTTGTCCTGGTTCTGGCAGCCACTATCTCAGGCAAGGTACTACAAAATTATTCGTTGGCTCTCAGTTCGATAATAGCGCTGGCATATTTTATACCCATGCTGATGGGAGCTGGGGGCAATATAGGTTCGCAATCATCCACACTCGTAATAAGAGCCCTGGCAACTGGAGAACTAGCATTAAAGCAATGGTGGAAAGTGCTCGTAAGAGAAGCCTGTGCCGGTCTTGTTATAGGTGCAGTTCTAGGTACTACGGCATTCTTTATAGCAATATTCTTACTCCAGAATACAATGCTGGGTATCACAGTGGGTATCTCTGTAGCAACCGTAGTTACAGTGGGAAATCTTGCAGGGGCAGCCACACCACTTATATTCAGCTATCTCAGGCTTGATCCGGCAATCGTGTCGGCCCCTCTAATCACAACTATTATCGACGTAACTGGAATTATTATTTACTTTGAGATTGCAAGAAGGATTCTTAGCATACCAGGTTGAAAGATGGCAGGTTAAATTACAAAGCTCAAATCCCAAATTACAAATAAATCCCAGAATCCAGATTTCAATAACCGAAACAATCCGTTTTGAATTTCGTTTATTTGTAATTTGGTATTTGTTTGTAATTTGTGGTTTGTGTATTGTG